>JBOFJM010000722.1:0-9863 GCA_051656825.1 Kluyvera sp. | reverse complement strand
CCACGATCAACCACAAGGCTTGCAGCTTCGCACTTAAACTCAGGAGAAAAAGCTTTTCGACCTTTCACTGGACACCTCTTATGTATTGGGGAAGTTTATCACCCTTAAGTCGTGTCCAGGATCATTAGGCCACATCATAGTGAACTCGGCGCGGATGGGAATTCCGTTTTATCAGAGCTGGTACGTAAATGCAGAATACGATCGTCCGGGTTCTCCACATCAGGGTTCACACCGTTGCTGTCCATCGCCGCAAGGCACAGCGTGCTCTCTTTTTGTTCTTTGCTCCAGCACATCGCTGGTTCATCTTTATCTTTACCTTCCGCATCACTGCTGGTAATTAACAGACGGTCTTCATCCAGCGCCGTAATACACGGCCCAGCCTCGCCTTTAGCGTCGTTCCAGCACATTTTTGCCGCGGGGATCGAACCATCAGCAGGAAGATCTTCACTGCTTTTATTTAAACTGAGGCGGATGCCATAACGCCCATTGGAATCCAGTAAATCCATATTGTTAGGGACTTCACCCATTTGCAGCGGTTGGCCAGCCGCATTTTTTACTAACTTAAACGTTTTGCCATTACCGCTGCCACTAACACTCACCACCACAGCCTGAAGGTAGCCGAGATCAGCGCTTTTTAATGCTTTTTCCAGTGGTTTGATAAACCCAGCAAAATGCAGGCCTTCATTCTCGGCATCAGTCTGGTAGGCGATATAGAAATCGACTCGCTCAATCCCTGGCCCGCTGGTGCTGGTGTTTTGCTGAATATTGTTAACAAAGTCGACACGTTCCAGCACCAGTTCCAGAGAGTCAGCGCCCGCACGCAGTTCGCAAGGCAGCATGGTGTCGGTGAGCTTAAAGGGCAGAGCCCCTTTCACAGCCTCATTGCCGCTACATTCCTGTCCGAGGAACAGATAACGGGAACCTTTATCCGGCGTAACATCACTTTTTTTGACAATATTATCAGACCAGCCTGAATAGAAATAATTCGAGTTATTCTCAGGCTCATCTTGTAATGTTTTATTAGTTACACGGTTATCATAAAAACCAGGAATAATGGATTTATTTTTGGTGGTGTATAAAGGGTTAGCCTCAGTGCCACTACCACCAACAATATTAAGATTAGTCTGCGCTATAAAGCGCATTACACCAGAAATATCACGGACGATCATATCGGCAACAATAAGCTGATGGCTCTGCTGTGCTTCTTTTCGTTTGTAATTGGCGTAAGTCATCAGGCACATGCCAATGATGGCAAGCACAATAATCATTTCGAGGAGGGTGACCCCTGCCTGGCGTTTATAAATATTAGCGTTGTGCTTACGGGTCATGTATTAAATCCATTTAGCAAAAACTGCCCTCCGTTAAGAGGGCAGGATAAATACAACATAAAATATCAGCAGTATTATTAACGACTGCCTAGCGTATTATTAACGGCTACCTAAAATCAGAGCATTGGTTGGACCAGTTTGATCAGTATCACAGAAGCCATTAGTTACGATGCTTGTAGGGGTCAAGTCATCTTTGATCGTGGTTTTCAGAATCGAAGTACTCGTTGCGACACTGATATCAATGCTAGCAGCGGCTGCACTCGTTTCACCTGCGATACCAGTTGTACTAGCTACATAGTCCCATTGAGAACCAATCTGCGACGCAATATTACGGCAATCTTCCACTTCCAAGCCGTTAATGACCATGTAGAAACCTTTGTTTGTCTTAGCATCTTTAGAAGTTTTAGCGGAACCAATCTCAAACGCATCGTTAGAGAAACCGTTAAAGGCTTCGCTAGGGCTGATTTTACCCATTTTAACCAGACCCACAATCGCCGATTTACCGCTTGATGCCTCGATACCTGCTTTCGTCTCCGCATTTGACGCGACACGCGCTGGATATTCAGCGGCATCTTTATACGCTTCCGTCATCGCCACACGTACCGAGTTGGTGTTATCAGTCAGGTCAGAAATATCCTGTGATGTAAACGCACGCTGAGCCAGAATTACCACGCCTGCGGCGATGATACCAATGATCCCCAGTACGATACTGATTTCAAGCAGCGTAACGCCTTTCTGTTTTTTCAGCTCGCGATACTGAGCTGCTTTCTTTTTCCATGAATGAATCATGCTTTTCATTTAGCTAGTCCTTTAATAGATATTAAATAATAATCTTTTCTTACTTTGTATGTAATACAAAAATCCCACGCACTCATGCGCTGAAGAAATTATATGAAACATCTTGTTAGAAAGACCACACATTTTAGATGAAAGAAGGAGCAATAAGAATCACGAGCACTGATATGACCAGATTATTTAAATATATACCACGCATCATATAAATTCACGCCAATAATATATTTCAGCGTCACACCAATGGACATTATTAACAAAATTGTCTTTTATTGCCTTCATCCTTCCATTAGGATACATAATACGCAAGGATTACACTGTGAAACCTGAAAATAAAGTGGATGTCTGGCAACTATTTTTAGGCATTTAGTAATTCAGTAATGTAATGGAAAGTATTTTATTATTTTTTAGGGAATTGATATGTTGAAATTTCGATTATTCATTAGAATAATAGTTGGCATACTCCTTGCCACGCTATTCAATGCCAATGCTGAAGAGCCCAGTACGGGTCACTTCGGTTTTCAAGAACGCGCCCCTTCAATGTTAAGCGAGCGCTTTGTTAACCTTAGAATTCAATTAGCCGGGAGAATGCCAAATGGGAACGATGCAAACCAGGCCATTGGCGTTAATGTTTACTGGAAAACAAAGAATAAGAATGTGCTGCAAGGGCGGACATTTGATTCCTCACTAATGCCTAACTTACCAAGACAAGGGAATAACTTCTATTCTGTTGATTTCTACAATGAACACGCGGGTGATACGCCTAACTCAGAAAATATCGAAATGATTTTCTTCGAGAATGGCTTCGCTCAAACTGGCTCTTTAAAGGGAGGGGATTTAACGGAAGCTTTAAATTTCCCTAGGGGACCGGATAAGAAGGGATGTGAACCATCCCCAGGCTATTTCTATACTCAATTTTATTATTATCGTTTTCCCAAAGGTTATCAAGTTGCGAAAGGCGGCGATGGATATACTTGTAATGATAATGGGACTTACACTATAGAGAGCGGGAAGGAAGATCCCGATGTCGCAATAACATCCTTTGCATTTACGCATAACGAACCAATATGTAATGCTCTTAATACTAATAAAGTAACAGCGGCTTGTGCGGGTTGGAAAGGGAATGATGGCACCCTTCTGACAAAGGATATTTTAATCCCCTCGAATAAACTTGATTTTCTCATTATTGAAATCATTACCTTCTCATATGATACAAATTTGGTAAGCCGAAATTATTGGGCCAACCCCGTTCAGGTGCTTAGATTTGTACCAAGCCCATCAGAGAAAGGGAAAATGAACTTATCTATCGCGGATAGTGATGATCCAGGCTATGCTGATGGCTTTATGAATACAGGGCCTAATTTTGAACAGTTTGGTGCGAACAAAACTCGCCGCGATGGATACGGATTCTACAGTTGGAGTAATAGCAATTATTATAGAGGGGAAAGTTACACTGAAAAATGTCCCAACGATGATTCAAATCAATGGGAGGTAAATTGTGATTATGACTTCACAAGTCTGGATTCACTCACGGTTAGCTTAAGTTATGCTGATTCTGATAGGCGCCCATCCTATTTGTCTCCTGTCGAAAGTGGTATTGCCATCCAGCTTATGCCAACCTATCTGGATCCAAACTGCCAAAATGACAGTAAGAATTGCCAGTATCCTTCTCGATCCGTGGGGCGCTGATTCCGTTGTGCGGCTATAGCGCGTATACCGTGCGCATTTATTCAGGGCCGCCTTTGCGGCCCTGTATTTATTGTGTTTGAGTCGAGCACTTTATCTGTTCGCTTAAAAAATCAATAAATGCCCGGATACGAGTGCTAACCGCCCGATCGCTGTAGTAAACCGCGCTGAAAGGCATTTCAACCAACAGGCGTTTATCGGCTAATAGCTCCACCAACTCTCCGCGCGCAATTTCCTTATCAATCATATAGTCCGACAGGCAGGTAATACCGTTACCGCTCAGGCACAACTGTTTTAGGGTTTCACCACTGTTGGAAGACAGCCCGCATTCAATCTCGTAGAGCTGCCCGTCACAACAGGCAATGGGCCAAGTATTGAGTGAAACCGGTTCAGTGAACCCCAGGCAGTGGTGGTGCTTAAGATCTTCTACCGTTTCGGGTTTACCCATGCGCGCAATATACTCTGGCGAAGCAATAATTTTACGGTAGCTGGTGAATAACGGACGAGCGCGCAGGCTTGAATCCGTTAGTGCTCCCACGCGTATTGCTACATCCACCTTTCGTTCAATCAGGTTGATAAATGTTTCAGAAGAAACCAGGGACAGAGAGATATCAGGATAACGCTCACGGAAGGGTTTAATTAACGGCAGCAGGAAGTGCAAAACAACCGGTGTGGCAGCATCAATGCGCAGTAAACCGCGTGGCGTATTGCGAGATTCCATAATTTCGGTTTCCGCAGCGGCCATCTCCTGCAAAATCGACTGCACGCGACGAAAATAGCGCTCCCCTTCCTCCGTCAGGCTTAGCTGGCGGGTTGTGCGATTCAGCAGCTTCATCTCCAGCTTTTTTACCGAGCGGCTGACTGCGGAATTAGCCAGCCCGAGTTGCTCTGCGGCACGACTAAAACTCCCACTCTCGACTACCGCAACAAAGATGGAGAGTTCTTCTGAGGTTGCTTTCATGATTATTGCACCTAAAGCAAAATTTGATGAATATTTGTGTGATTAAAGCATCATGGTCTACCGGTTGTCATCTGATTACGGACGATATGGGTTATTAGCCCTGACTCTCGGGTGCTAAGCACTTAGTGTAAGCGCTTACTCACAAAACAAACTGCAATTGTTCGTTGAAAGTGAGTGCTAAAATCCCTATAACAGAAGAACTAGCCCGGCTGCGGGCTGGTTGACGTTACAGAGGTTTGAAAGTTTAAAGTGCAAAAAAAAACCTATGCCATGCGCTATGTTGCCGGACAACCCGTGGAGCGGATTTTACCGCCAGGGTCGTTTGCGAGTATTGGCCAGGCATTACCCGCAGGCGCGCCGTTAAGCAGTGAAGACCGCATTCGCGTCCTAGTGTGGAATATCTTTAAACAGCAGCGCGCTGAGTGGCTGTCGGTGCTGAAGAACTTTGGCAAGGACGCGCATCTGGTTTTATTGCAGGAGGCGCAAACCACGCCTGAGCTGGTACAGTTTGCAACCACTAACTATCTTGCAGCCGATCAGGTTCCCGCCTTTGTACTGCCGCAACATCCCTCTGGCGTCATGACGCTCTCAGCCGCCCATCCTGTTTACTGCTGCCCACTGCGCGAGCGTGAGCCGATTTTACGGCTGGCAAAATCAGCGCTGGTCACGGTGTACCCGCTGCCTCATTCTCGCTTATTAATGGTGGTCAATATCCATGCGGTTAACTTCAGCCTCGGCGTGGATGTTTATAGTAAGCAGTTACTTTCTATTGGCGATCAGATTGCCCATCACAGCGGCCCTGTGATTATGGCCGGTGATTTCAACGCCTGGAGCCGTCAACGCATGAATGCGCTGTACCGCTTTACGCGGGAAATGTCGCTGCGCCAGGTGCGCTTTAGCGACGATCAACGCCGACGCGCCTTTGGCCGCCCTCTCGATTTTGTGTTTTATCGTGGTTTGAACGTCAGCGAGGCCTCAGTGCTGGTTACGCGCGCATCTGACCACAACCCACTGCTGGTTGAATTCAGCCCCAACAAGCCAGAGTAATAACGCGATATCAACCCGTCAGTGATACTGCTGTTCTGTATGTTTCAGGGCAATACACCCGCGCTGCGCGCCCGCTCAAGGCGCGGAAAACCGGATAACAGACAATAAAAAAGGCACCGGGGGAATCGGTGCCTTTGTCGTTATGCTTTGTCAGGAGTCCGGCATACCGCTGTTTTTCACAAACAACGTTAGCCTATCGCCAGGCTGTAGATTGTCGGTATCAGTGTTCCAGCGCATCACATCCTTGATGTTAACCCCGTGGCGTTTGGCAATGCTCGCAAGCGAGTCACCTTTACGCACACGATAGGTAATGCTATCGCTGTTATTCGCCAGACGCTGCGCGCTGCTTCCAGCCCCTACCATTAAGCTTTGGCCCACTTTCAGGTTAGATCCGCGCAGATTGTTCCACTGCTTAAGATCTGCCGCGCTCACGCCAAGACGTGAAGCGATGCCAGAAAGCGTATCGCCAGAGCGAACTTTGTAGCTTTGGCTGTTCAGCGGCGAGTTATCCGCAACCAACGTTGGCTGCACAGCGGCAATTTCGCCTGAAGCCAGAGACTCACGCAGCTTCTCCGCATGTTTCTTTGGGACCATTACGTATTGCGGGCTGCTAGCACCCAACGTGGAGCCTTTCACGCCAGCATTGAATGTCTTCAGCTTGCTAACGGAAATTCCCGCCATATCGGCAACCTGAGCCATCTCAACCGGGCTATTCAGGCGAACACGCGCCAACGCACGGCTTTCGTCTGTTGTTGGCAGACGTACACCATAGCGTTTGCTGTTTTTGAGAATATCACTCAATGCCAGCATTTTAGGCACATAGACCTTCGTTTCCTGAGGCAAAGGCAGCGACCAGAAATCAGTGGACTTGCCACGAGATTTGTTCGCTTTGATTGCCTTCATCACGCGACCTTCACCGCTATTATAAGCAGCAACGGTCAACAGCCAGTCGCCATCAAACATCTTGTTCAGACGCTGCATCATGTCCAGCGCGGCAGTGGAGGAAGCCACAATATCGCGACGTGCATCATAACTGCGGGTCTGCTTTAAACCATAATTGCGCCCCGTGCTCGGAATGATCTGCCAAATACCTGCGGCATTGGCGCCAGACGTTGCGTGAGGATCAAAAGCGCTCTCCACTATGGGTAGTAGTACCAGTTCCATAGGCATGTTACGTTTCTTAACTTGCCCGGCTATCCAGTACATATACGGCTCTGCCCGTAAAGTTACATCGTGGAGATAGCTCTTATTACGTAAATACTTCTGTTTCTGTTCGCGAATCCGGGTATTTTCCGGAATTCCCATCTTTAGCTCGTCACCAATGAAAGCCCACAAGTCCTGTTCAGCTGCGATAGATGTTCCATCGTCCATCCATCGCGCCTGACTTGAAAACTTTCCTGCTTCCCCTTGACCAGCCGCAGAAAGGCTCTGTGCGTGCTGTTGGACGTTACCAGTATTCTGGCACCCAACAAGCAGGACAGAGGCGAGTAATATCGCTTTTGCCTTCATGTGTGTGTCAATAGTTGCTTAAAAGACGACCGATCATAACGGCGAAGTTCGTAAAAGGCAACCCAGAATTGTCAGAACGTGTCTTTCTTTGACCTTAACCAGCCAAAACGCTCCTCAGGCTGTTGCAATATTGTTTCTTTGTTTATTTCATCAATTAAATCAGTATCTTCCATTCTCAAAAAAAGATTATTTCGTCGCTCATTTTTCAGAATTACGGGGAGTGTCATTTGTTTTTTTGCACGTAACTCATTAACTTTACGATAATATTCATTTATGAACGAATCGTGCGGTAGGATGCTTAAGGCAAATCTCATATTTGCTAACGTGTATTCATGCGCGCTACACACAAGCGTGTCGTCCGGAAGCGCACTTATTTTTCTAAGTGATTGATACATCTGTGAAGCGGTGCCTTCAAAAAGCCGGCCACAGCCACCGGAGAAAAGCGTATCGCCGCAAAATAAGTAAGGATGACTAAAGTAGCAAACATGTCCTAAAGTGTGGCCAGGGGTGGCAAAAATACTAAATTCATGCCCTAAAACGAGAACGGTATCACCATCTTCGACTACACGCGTTGTTCCCTTATCTTGTGTTTCAGCCGGCCCATAAACCACTATGTGCGGAAAATGTTGCACGATTTCTTTCACACCTCCGACGTGATCCTGGTGGTGATGAGTCAGAAAAATGGCTTCAGGGATCCAATTATGATCAGCAATGGCTTTTAATACCGGCGCCGCTTCGCCTGGGTCTACGATCAGGCAATGGTTTTCATTATTTGTCAGAACCCAGATGTAATTGTCCTGAAATGCAGGAATACTGTTAAGATTCATAGATTACCTCTCACTGCGTAACGGAAGATTGTGATGAAACCAGCAAGGCTCCCTCAGACTCTCTTAGCGCCTGTTCACTGGGATGATTTACCTTGGGGCGAGTACTATCGTGAGGCGCTGGAACATCAGCTTACCCCGTGGTTTGCAAAAATGTACGGTTTTCACCTGCTTAAGATTGGTAATTTAAGCGCAGAAATCAATTCTGAAGCGTGTGCGGTTTCTCATCAGGTCAATGTTTCTGAGCAAGGCTCACCCATACAAGTGCTGGCTGACCCTCTCCAACTGCCCTTTGCGGATAAATCTGTCGATGTCTGTTTGCTGGCCCATACGTTACCCTGGTGTGCCGATCCACATCGATTGCTGCGGGAAGCTGACCGTGTACTCATTGATGATGGCTGGTTGATATTGAGCGGATTCAATCCCGCAAGCCTGATGGGGTTGCGTAAGCTGATACCGGTATTACGTAAAAAACCGCCCTATAACAGCCGAATGTTTACGCTGATGCGCCAATTAGACTGGCTCTCGTTGCTGAATTTTGAAGTGCTGCACTATAGCCGTTTTCACGTTTTACCCTGGAGAAAACAGGGGGGGAAAATGTTAAGTGCGCATATTCCTGCGCTGGGATGTATGCAACTCATTGTTGCGCGCAAGCGAACGATTCCGCTTACGCTAAACCCGATGAAACAAAACAAAGGTAAGGCACGTATTCGCCAGGCCGTGGGGGCAACCCGGCAATATCGTAAGCCGGACGCTTAAGGCTCGGCCTGATATCCAACGTCATCCTGAGTGGGGTTCATCGCAGCGGCGCGTGCAAGCTCATCACAGCGTTCGTTTTCCGGATGGCCCGAGTGGCCTTTGACCCATTCCCATTTAATTTGATGCTGTCCCAGGGCGGCATCCAGGCGTTTCCAGAGATCCACGTTCTTTACCGGTTTTTTATCTGCCGTTTTCCAGCCGCGTTTTTTCCAGTTGTGGATCCACTGTGTAATGCCCTGACGGACATACTGGCTGTCGGTGCTGAGTACCACTTCACACTGTTCTTTTAGTGCTTCCAGCGCCACGATTGCCGCCATCAACTCCATGCGGTTATTAGTAGTAAGGTTGTACCCTTCGTTAAAGGTTTTTTCCCGCCCACGATAGCGCAAAATGGCTCCGTAACCACCGGGACCTGGATTGCCCAGACACGAACCATCGGTGAAAATTTCTACCTGTTTAAGCATCTCTGGTAGAGTTCCTGTTTTAGAGATCGATGTAAACGACAAGTCTGACATAAATGGTCGCAATGAGCACTAGAATTACTTTTTAGCGCAGAGAGATATGAGCATTGTGGCGTTCATCCCTCAGGCTGTTTGGATTATTTTATTACAGACGAAAAAAACCGTATCGCTTTAAAGACGATACGGTTTTTTTCTTATCAAGATGTATAAGAACACCCTGAGAAATGTAAGTGGCGGAACGGACGGGACTCGAACCCGCGCCCCCCTGCGTGACAGGCAGGTATTCTAACCAACTGAACTACCGCTCCACCGAATTTCTTTGTCACTACCCGGATTTTTATCCCAGTTTACTGCAATTTGATGCCTGGCAGTTCCCTACTCTCGCATGGGGAGACCCCACACTACCATCGGCGCTACGGCGTTTCACTTCTGAGTTCGGCATGGGGTCAGGTGGGACCACCGCGCTACTGCCGCCAGGCAAATTCTGTTATCAGAC
>JBOFJM010000721.1:0-5512 GCA_051656825.1 Kluyvera sp. | reverse complement strand
CGGCTCATTTTCTGCTGCTGCGCTCGCCATCATGCGGTTTACCAGGCCATCGTCAAAGCCGAACAGCGCGTGGTAATCGTTACCCAGCGCTGTTTTCGCCGCGCCAGTCAGCGTCGCTGCATCAATAATCAGCTCCGGTTTCTGCGCAGACGCATCAATCAGGCCATCAGCCAGCACCAGGCGACCTTCCGCATCGGTGTTCATCACTTCAACGTTTTTACCATTGCGATAATGAATGATATCACCCAGTTTGAAGGCGTTACCGCTCACCATGTTGTCGGCGCAGCACAGGTACAGTTTGACGCGTTTGTTGAGGCCGCGAGTGATAGCGAACGCCAGTGCGCCAGTCACCATTGCCGCGCCGCCCATGTCGGATTTCATCGAATCCATAAAGGCGCTTTGTTTCAGGCTGTAGCCGCCGGAATCAAAGGTGATGCCTTTGCCCACCAGGCAAGCGTAAACCGGCGCTTCTTTATCGCCGGTTGGGTTGTAATCCAGCGCCAGCAGCACCGGTGGGCGCTCGGAGCCACGGCCTACGGTGTGGATCCCCATGTAGTTCTGTTCACGCAGATCTTCACCTTTGGTAATGCGGTAAGAAACCTGGTCACAGGCGACGCTGCACAGCAAATCCACCGCGCGTTGCGCCAACTGCGATGGGCCGACGTCTTCCGCCGGAGCGTTGATGGTGTCGCGCACCCAGTCGATAATGGTCAGGCGGTTATCCAGCTCCTGACGCTGCGCGTCATCCAGCTCCGGCCACTCTACTTTGCGAGTGCCTTTCGGCCCTTTGTAACCGGCCCAGAATGCCCACGCGCGGTCAACGTCCCAGCCTTCACCGGTCAGCGCGACGTGCTTAATGCCCATGCCATCAATTTTGCGCGCGGCGCGTTGAATCAGGCCCAGGCTGTCGTTGCCAGTCAGGTGCAGGGAAATTCCGTTATCATTAATACTGTAAGTCGCTTTTTCACCCCAACGCGCATCGGCTGGCTGTGTCGTAAGCGTAATGTTCATAGCATCTGTCATTGTATTTATCCTTATTAGCAAACGGGCCGCCCGAAGGCAGCCCATTATATGACTTACTCTGCTTCATCCAACCAGACTAGCAGAATTGCCTCAAGGATTTTTTCATTTGATGCCTGAGGGTCATCATCAAAATCTTCGAGGTCGCAAATCCATTGGTGCAGGTCGGTAAAGCGTACGGTCTTCGGATCGGTATCCGGGAAGGCATCGTACAGCGCCTCACCGATTTCTCGGCTGTCGGTCCACTTAAGTCCCATACTACCTCCTGTTAATGCTCGCGCGCGTGGTTAATTGTGTAACGCGGAATTTCGACCACTAAGTCTTCATCGCTTACGCGCGCCTGACAGCTCAGACGGCTATCCGGCTCCAGACCCCATGCTTTATCCAGCATGTCGTCTTCGTCTTCAGTGCTTTCCGGCAGTGAGTCAAAACCTTCGCGCACGATGCAATGGCAGGTGGTGCATGCACAGGATTTTTCACAAGCGTGTTCAATCTCGATGCCGTTGCGCAGCGCAACGTCGAGAATGGTTTCACCGCTATTCGCTTCCAGAACTGCGCCATCTGGACATAAGTCCTGATGAGGCAAAATAACAATCTTTGGCATATTAAACCTCGTCCACGGATTGGCCTTTCAGCGCAGTACGGACCGATTGATCCATACGACGTGCGGCGAATTCCTGGGTTTGTTTGTCAACGTTTTTAATGGCTTGTTCTATGGCGTCGGTGTCATTGCCTTCGGCTACCGCGCGCAGTTGCTCGGCGGCTTCGTCAATTTCCTGGCGCTCTGCGGCGCTGAGCAGCGCGGCATCCGCAGCCAGCGCGCTGGTCAAACTCTCCAGCACACGTGCGGCTTCCACTTTTTGTTCTGCGAGCATACGGGCTTTAACATCCTGCTCGGCATAGCTCATTGAATCCTGAATCATGGTGGCGATTTCACCATCGGTCAGCCCGTAGGACGGTTTAACCTGGATAGACGATTCAACGCCGGTGGATTTCTCCATCGCGGTCACGCTTAACAGCCCGTCGGCATCCACCTGGAAGGTGACGCGAATGTGCGTTCCACCTGCCGGTAATGCCGGGATACCACGTAACGCAAAGCGCGCCAGCGAGCGGCAATCCTGCACCAGTTCGCGCTCGCCCTGCATCACGTGAATAGACATGGCGGTTTGGCCATCTTTAAAAGTGGTGAACTCCTGCGCGCGCGCCACCGGAATGGTGGTATTACGCGGGATCACTTTCTCCACCAGGCCGCCCATTGTTTCAAGGCCGAGCGACAGTGGGATAACGTCCAGCAACAGCATTTCGCTGTCCGGCTTGTTGCCCACCAGAATGTCGGCCTGAATCGCCGCGCCAATCGCGACGACTTTATCCGGGTCGATGGAGGTCAGCGGTGTACGACCGAAAAATTCACCTACCCGCTCGCGTACCAGCGGCACACGTGTAGAACCGCCAACCATCACGACTTCCAGCACTTCGCTGGCATCGACGCCGGCATCTTTTAATGCCCGACGGCACGCCAGCAGCGTGCGTTTAACCAGCGATTCAATCAGCGAATTGAACTGTTCACGGCTGATTTCACCCTGCCAGCCCGCGACGTTAACGGTGACCGAATCGGCATCGCTCAAGGCGATTTTGGCGGCAATGGCGGCATCCAGCAGCTCGCGCTGTACACGGTTGTCGCTGCGATCGGCAATCCCCGCCAGCTCGCGAATATGGTCAGCCAGCAGGTGGTCAAAGTCGTCGCCGCCGAGCGCGGAATCCCCGCCGGTCGCCATCACTTCAAACACGCCACGGCTTAAACGCAGAATAGAGATATCAAACGTGCCGCCGCCGAGGTCATAAACGGCAATCACGCCTTCCTGACCGGAATCCAGGCCGTAGGCAATTGCCGCTGCGGTCGGTTCATTGAGCAGGCGCAGAACATGCAGCCCCGCCAGACGCGCGGCGTCTTTGGTTCCCTGACGCTGTGCGTCATCGAAATAAGCCGGAACGGTGATAACCACCCCGTCCAGTTCACCGGCCAGCGATTCGGTCGCCCGCGCCGCCAGTGCTTTGAGAATATCGGCAGAAACGCGGATCGGGTTCAGTACCCCGGCATGGGTCACCAGCATCGGCAGGCCATTTTCGCTTTCCTGGAATTGGTACGGCAGATGCGGGTAGCGCGCCTGAATATCCGCCAGCGAGCGGCCCATCATGCGTTTTACCGAGCTAATGGTATTCGCCGGATCTTTGGCGGCATTGCTGCGCGCGTCATAACCCACGGAGTTGCCCTGAGCCTGGTAATGGACGACGGAAGGCAGCAAGTGGCGGCCCTGGCTATCGGCCAGCGTTTCCGCCTGACCACTGCGCACGGTCGCCACCAGCGAATTGGTCGTGCCTAAGTCAATCCCTACCGCCAGACGACGCTGGTGTGGTGCGGCACTCAGACCCGGCTCGCTAATTTGTAATAAGGCCATGTTAATCTTCCAAAATTAGAAATCGAGCAGCTTTTCTTCGAGTAATTCAGCGCTGCTTTGCAGTTTATCTAGAAAACGTAGTTTGCGCACGGTATCCGCCGCCGTCTCCCACGTCTGGGCATCTAATTCCGCCACCATCTGCTGCTGGCGTTGGGTATACATCGCTTTAATGCGTTTGAGCAGTGCTTCCAGGCGGTCAGTGTCTTTTGCCTGTTCAATGTCGTCCAGCTCTTCGCGCAGCTCCAGTTGTTCCATCAGGAACGCGGTATCGCGCACGGTGTGCTGTTCACTTGAGAGGTCAAACCCGTGTAGGGAGAGCAGATATTCCGCGCGCATCAGCGGGTGACGCAGGGTTTGCCATGCCTGGTTGATCGTGGCTGAACGCTGCACCGCTACTAGCTGTTCGGCTTCGCTGGCGCTGGCAAAACGATCGGGGTGGTTCTGGCGTTGCAGATCCTGGAAGCGCGCCGCGAGAGCCTGAGTGTCTACGTGGTAGTTGGCTGGCAAGCCAAAGAGTGTAAAGTAATCCATGACTATCTCAGGGTAAGTAAAACAAAACCCCACGCACAGGCGGCCTGCGAGTGGGGTTGGAGGCATTGAGTTACACGTTAAAACTTTCGCCGCAACCGCACTCATCTTTAACATTGGGGTTCGTAAATTTGAACCCTTCGTTCAGGCCTTCTTTAACGAAGTCCAGTTGAGTACCGTCAAGGAATTGCAGGCTTTTGCCGTCGATGACCACTTTCACACCTTTGTCTTCAAACACGGTGTCTTCAGCCGCCGGTTCATCAACAAATTCCAGTACATAGGCCATACCCGAGCAGCCGGAGGTTCTCACGCCCAGACGCAGACCAAACCCTTTACCCCGGTTGGCCAGAAAGGTATTGACTCGCGCTGCTGCACTGTCGCTCAGTGTAATCGACATAACAAAACCTCAATCCTTATTTTGCTTCACGTTTGCTTTTGTAATCCGCAATGGCGGCTTTAATCGCGTCTTCTGCCAGGATAGAACAGTGAATTTTCACCGGTGGCAGTTCAAGCTCGTCGGCGATATCGGTATTTTTAATCGCCTGTGCTTCGTCCAGAGATTTCCCTTTCACCCATTCGGTAACGAGGGAGCTGGAGGCAATGGCGGAACCGCAGCCATAAGTCTTGAAACGCGCGTCTTCAATGATACCTTCATTGTTGACTTTAATCTGCAACTTCATCACATCGCCGCAGGCTGGTGCACCGACCATGCCGCTACCGACGCTGTCGTCGCTGTTGTCGAAAGACCCCACGTTACGTGGATTCTCGTAATGATCGATTACTTTTTCGCTGTAAGCCATGATGAATTCTCCTTATTTGTACCCTAAATCATTCGAGTTGCAGGAAGGCGGCAAGGGAGCAAATCCCCAGGAGCGTACATAAGTACGTGACTGGGGTGAGCGAGCGCGGCCAACGCATCTGCAATTTGAAGTATGACGGGTATACCGATTAATGATGTGACCATTCGATGCTGTTCAGATCCACGCCCTGTTTGAACATTTCCCACAGTGGGGAAAGGTCGCGCAGACGGCCAATAGATTTGCGAACTAAATCGATGGTGTAATCAATCTCTTCTTCGGTAGTAAAACGACCTAAAGAGAAGCGAATGGAGCTATGTGCCAGCTCATCAGTCATACCCAGCGCGCGCAGCACGTAGGATGGCTCAAGGCTTGCAGACGTACAGGCTGAACCGGAGGAAACCGCCAGGTCTTTCAGCGCCATAATCAGCGACTCGCCTTCAACGTAGTTAAAGCTGACGTTGAGAATGTTCGGCGCGCCCTGCTCAAGGTCACCGTTCAGATACACCTCTTCCATATCTTTCACGCCGTTCCACAGACGGTTACGCAGGCCGCGCAGGCGCGCCATTTCGGTTTCCATCTCTTCTTTAGCGATACGGTACGCTTCGCCCATACCCACAATCTGGTGAACTGGCAGAGTACCGGAACGCATACCGCGCTCGTGACCGCCGCCGTGCATCTGTGCTTCGATACGGATACGCGGTTTACGAC
>JBOFJM010000720.1:0-8314 GCA_051656825.1 Kluyvera sp. | reverse complement strand
TAATGCCGGTAAATCATGGCAGGCAAACGCCGCATGTTGCAGACCCGCGCCCTGATAACAGGCGACCGAGCGGGCAATTTGCGTCGCCCGGCTTTGCGAAATATTGAGCGCCAGACGGATATTTCCCTGCGGGCTTTGTACCGCCAGGCTGCGCACTAAACCATACGGATCGGGCAGGGTTTGTTCGTGTTCGAGCGTAAAGCCCAGCACCGCGCGGCAAAACATCACCCAGTTATCGCGGCTGTCGGCTTCCATCCCCAACGCCAGGTGGTCAATCCCCAGCAGTGCGCCGCCGTTGGCCGCCGCAGTCAAATTGAAATCTTGCGAGTAGATATCGAGATGGTCATCGACTAAATAGACCAGGCTGCCGTCTGGCGCACAGACTGCCGGAATAGTGCTTTCGTTCGGCCCCACTTCGCCCTGCCAGGTGGCATAGCCATAGGCTTTGGCTCGCGCTACGATGGGCGCGCTGTCGCTAACCCGCAGCGCCATCGCGCACAGTGAAACGCCATGACGTTGATAGAAGTGATCCGCCCAGCTATGAGGCTGATAGTTGATAATCACCCGCGCCCCGCCGTTGCTCCACAGCGCCACTTGTTTTGAGCGGTGCATTCCCGCCAACTGGAAACCCATGCCACTGAGCATGGTGCTGAGTTTTTTTGCCTCCGCTGGGCTTGCGGCAAACTCGATAAATTCAGTGCCTTTGAATGTGGGCAAATCCGCCGTGTGGAACAGGTCAGCGTCGTTGTGCGCCAGCGCGCGGTAAGTTTGTTCTTCCAGCCACAGCAGTGAACGGTAGCCATCTTTGGCGGTAGAACCGTTGGGCGAAGCGAGAAAACCGTCGTTAAAAATTTCCAGCGACCACGGCCCGCGATAGCCAAGGCGGGTCAGTTCACTGGCAAACTCCACCAGCGGTAACTCCCCTTGCCCCGGGAAACAGCGGAAATGGCGGCTCCATTCGAGCACATCCATTTTCATCAGCGGTGCATCGGCAAGTTGCAGGAAGGTGATTTTATCCATCGGCACGTCATGTAGCCGCCGCAGATCATCGCCCAGCGACAAGATATGGAAACTATCCAGCACGATGCCAAGCGCTGGGCTGTTCACCGCTTTCACCCGTTGCCAGGCCTGATACCAACGGTTGACGTGAGTTCCCCAGGCCAGCGCTTCATAACCGATATGGATATTTTCCTGCTCCGCTAACGTTGCCAGCGCGCGCAAGTCGGCGACCTGCTGGTCAAAATCAGCAGAACAATCCGCCTGTACGTTACTGCACAGCAGTAAGGTGTCGCAGCCCAGTTCATGCATCAGCGCAAACTTACGCTTTGCTCTTTCCATGTTCGCGGTAAACTGGGCGCGAGTGCCGCCTTCAAAGTCTCGAAATGGTTGAAACAGTGTGATTTTTAGCCCCAGATCGTCGGCCATGTTTCGGATATCGGTCGGCGTACCGGTATAATAGAGCAGATCATTTTCGAAGATTTCAACGCCCTGATAGCCCGCCGCCGCGATGGCGCTTAGCTTTTCAGGCAGGGTTCCAGAAATAGACACGGTAGCAATCGAACGCAACATGGTTTCACCTGGCTCATACTGTGACAGTTGCATCGAATATGAATCATTTGGTTCAGCCACGCCAGAATTAGTTGCCAATTTGTGATCATTATGTGTATTTTCTGTGCCACTGAAAAAGTCAACAGGAGTTGTTATGTCCACCCTCGTTCCCGATGAAGCTCAATCGCTTAAAACCCGTATTTTTACCGCTGCGATCGCCGTTTTCGCCGAACATGGGCTGGCTGGAGCCAGGATGGAACAAATCGCCGGAGAGGCGCAAACCACCAAGCGCATGGTGGTTTATTACTTCAAAACCAAAGAGCAGTTGTACCAGGCGGTACTGGAATATGTGTATACCCGCATTCGCGAAACGGAGCAGCAGCTAGGGCTTGAGAATCAACCGCCGGTTGAAGCATTGGTGCAACTGGTGAAATGGAGCGTGCGCTATCATGCCGAACATGCTGATTTTATGCGGATTATTTGCATGGAGAACATGCAACGAGGCAAATGGCTGCTGGCGTCGGGAAACCTGAAGCGGTTGAACAAAAGCGCCCTTTCGCTGCTGGAGCATATTTTACATCGCGGGCAGCAACAGGGCATTTTTCAACCCGCGCTGGAAGCACGGGATGTCCATCGCTTGATCAGTAGCTTTAGCTTTTACCAGGTATCCAACTTCTACAGCTTTAATAGCCTCTATCTGGAGGGGCCGCTTCCGGACATCGATGACAATACGCTCATCGCCCACCATAGCGAGCTGGCGGTTAAAGCGATTCTGCGCTTTGTCATCGCGTAATTATTCTTAATATCAGGTGGTTATGCCTGGCCTGCCAGCGCAGCAACCACCCTTTGCATCGCTTCGCGCGTTAATTCAGAACGCTGAACTTTGCTATTCGCCAACTCGGTTCGTAGCACACCAGCGATAACAATATGTTTCGGTTCTTGCCCAAGATCGCGCATTTCGAGTACCACTTTACCCACCACGCGACACATCTCCTGGTATAAAACGTCGTCTTTTGTCAGATTTCCCATCGTTTACGCTCGCTAATTTCCATTAAGAATCAAATTATTATTGTTTCTTTTGAGCGACAAAGCAAATTGCCACACCGTGCTGATACCATGTTGTTGCGCACCGAAACTGTTACAGTTTCACACAAAAATCGTTTTTGTTTTGTTAATTAACACATTTTGTTTTTGAAACAGCGTTTTTATTTTCTTTTTTGCGCATTACATCGTATAATCCGCACCGTTTCTTTCTTGAATGGTTTCAGCTCATTGGACTGCATTAATAAACGATTAAAACATCGCCTATTTAACTATGCTGAACCTCTAGCACACTTTCCTCTGCACGCTTTTTTTATGTCACCTATTCTTATGGCGTGGCATAGCAACTTTCGTAACACAGGTTTGACTCCGTGGCCGTGCGCGCATGGGGCGAGAATTTCATATCCTTTCCAATCTCAACTTAAAGACTAAGACTGTCATGAAAAAGACCAAAATTGTTTGCACCATCGGGCCGAAAACCGAATCCGAAGAGATGTTAGGCAAAATGCTCGACGCGGGCATGAACGTTATGCGTCTGAACTTCTCTCACGGCGACTATGCTGAACACGGTCAGCGCATCAAGAATCTGCGCAACGTGATGAGCAAAACCGGTAAGAAAGCCGCTATCCTGCTGGATACCAAAGGCCCAGAAATCCGTACTATCAAGCTGGAAGGCGGTAACGACGTTTCCCTGAAAGCTGGCCAGACCTTCACTTTCACCACTGATAAGTCCGTTGTCGGTAACAGCGAAATCGTTGCTGTCACCTATGAAGGCTTCACCAAAGACCTGAGGGTTGGCAACACCGTACTGGTAGACGATGGTCTGATCGGTATGGAAGTTACCGCTATCGAAGGTAACAAAGTTATCTGTAAAGTGCTGAACAACGGCGACCTGGGCGAAAACAAAGGCGTTAACCTGCCGGGCGTTTCCATCGCGCTGCCAGCACTGGCTGAGAAAGACAAACAAGATCTGATCTTCGGTTGCGAGCAAGGCGTTGACTTCGTTGCTGCGTCCTTCATCCGTAAACGTTCTGACGTTATCGAAATCCGTGAGCACCTGAAAGCGCACGGCGGCGAAAACATCCAGATCATCTCCAAAATTGAAAACCAGGAAGGCCTGAACAACTTCGACGAAATCCTCGAAGCGTCTGACGGTATCATGGTTGCTCGTGGCGACAT
Organism: Kluyvera sp.; assembly: GCA_051656825.1. Classification (GTDB taxonomy): domain Bacteria; phylum Pseudomonadota; class Gammaproteobacteria; order Enterobacterales; family Enterobacteriaceae; genus Kluyvera. The sequence continues at coordinate 4,546 of JBOFJM010000720.1, read as the reverse complement.
GGGCGTTGAAATCCCGGTTGAAGAAGTTATCTTCGCCCAGAAAATGATCATCGAAAAATGTATCCGCGCACGTAAAGTCGTTATCACTGCGACCCAGATGCTGGATTCCATGATCAAAAACCCACGCCCTACCCGCGCTGAAGCAGGCGACGTGGCTAACGCCATCCTCGACGGTACTGACGCAGTTATGCTGTCTGGCGAATCCGCTAAAGGTAAATACCCGCTGGAAGCTGTGACCATCATGGCAACCATCTGCGAACGTACCGACCGCGTGATGACCAGCCGTCTGGATTTCAACCACGACAGCCGTAAACTGCGCATCACCGAAGCAGTCTGCCGCGGTGCGGTTGAAACGGCTGAAAAACTGGACGCACCGCTGATCGTCGTTGCAACCCAGGGCGGTAAATCTGCTCGCGCTATCCGCAAATACTTCCCGGATGCCACCATCCTGGCGCTGACCACCAACGAAACAACCGCTCGTCAGCTGGTGCTGAGCAAAGGCGTTGTGGCGCAGGTAGTCAAAGAAATCAACTCTACCGATGATTTCTACCGTCTGGGTAAAGAAGTCGCTGTTGAAAGCGGTCTGGCACAGAAAGGCGGCGTTGTAGTGATGGTTTCTGGCGCCCTGGTACCAAGCGGAACCACCAACACTGCTTCCGTACACGTACTGTAATAATCAACATACTTATTATAGTTTGCTTAAAAAGCGCCCATTGGGCGCTTTTTTTATACACTCTGATAACACTGCTCAATAAAAAAGCAAATAGGATTTCACTATTTAATCTTCGATTATCTAAGATGAATCCGATGGAAGTTCCCTGTTTTCACAGACTTTTTCCCTACTAAAACGTAAAGTCGATGGTTCTTTGAGCGAACGATCAAAAATAAGGGAAAACGCATAAAAAAATATTCTCAATATAAAAAAGTTTGTGTAATACTTGTAACGCTACATGGAGATTAACTCAATCTAGAGGGTATTTATAATGAATCGTACTAAACTGGTACTGGGCGCGGTAATCCTGGGTTCTACTCTGCTGGCAGGTTGCTCCAGCAATGCTAAAATCGATCAGCTGTCTTCTGACGTTCAGACTCTGAACGCTAAAGTTGACCAGCTGAGCAACGACGTGAACGCAATGCGTTCCGACGTTCAGGCTGCTAAAGACGACGCAGCTCGTGCTAACCAGCGTCTGGACAACCAGGCTCACTCTTACCGTAAGTAAGAGTTCTGGTAATAAAAATGGCGCACATTGTGCGCCATTTTTTTGCCTGTGATAGCCCTTCCCTTACTGTGTGACCTTCCCTGAGTTTGCCTCGTTTTGTACCGACAGCACTGGCGCTGCCACAGCGGTCGTCCCCTTCGCATCAGACACAATCACCGGATAGCCAGCACGCCGTGCCAATGTTTTCTGTACCTGAGCGTCGTTCACACTGCCATGATCGGCAAATTGCTTAAAGCCCGATGACAACGTCAACTTCATGGTTTGCGTGTCCTGCGCGTCGCTTTGCGACAACGGGCGATGCACTTCAAGATAACCCGCGCCATTCGGCTCCAGCGAATATTTCACCGGCTCGTTGATAATCCGCACCGGCGTACCGCTGCGCACCTGAGCAAACAACGCTTTAATATCCGGGGCGTTCATTCGAATACAGCCAGAGCTTACGCGCAGCCCGACGCTGTCCGGTGCGCTAGTGCCGTGAATCAGGTATTCACCATTGCCATATGCCAAACGCAGCGCAAAGCGCCCCAGCGGGTTATTTGGCCCCGCAGGGACAACCGCAGGCAACGTGACACCGCGCTCCAGCGAACGGGCGCGTATACCCGGTGTTGGCGTCCACGTTGGGTTCGGGATTTTTTGCCCGATGCGAGTGGTCATTTCCGGCGTTTCCAGCCCTTGCAGGCCAATGCCGATAGGATAAACCTGCACTAGCTGCTGGCCCGGCGGGAAGTAATACAGCCGCAGTTCCGCCAGGTTCACCACAATCCCTTCACGCGGAACATCCGGCAGAAGCATTTGCGACGGGATAGTGACTACCGTGCCCGGTTTCGGCACCGGAGCGATCGTATTGTTGGCCTCCAGGATCAGCATAGCGGCGGTATCAAAACGCCGGGCGATGGCCTGTAGGTTTTTATCCCCCTCCTGAACGGTGTAGGTTTGATTGTGGCCGATTAAACGACTATTGGCAGGGGGTAACGGGTAATCGACTGCCCAAGCGCTTGAGAGCGCGCTGAGGGCGCTTAAAATGCTGAGGGTTAAGAGGGACGCGCGCTTCATATCTGGATTCCTTATTCATATTCACTGACACAATGCCAGAAAGCTGAACTACCCGTTGGCGGGCTCTCGGCCCGCCTTGCGTAACAGAATGAAAGCTGTCTTTTCTATATTAGCTAAAACTCGCCGCCTGCGTGCGAATTGCGCGGATCATCGCCTCCAGCCCCTGCGAGCGCGAGGGCGTGAGGTGTTTCGCCAGCGCCAGTTTTTCAAACCAGGGGCGAACATCAAACGCCACAATATCGGCGGCGGTCATCCCATCATAGAGAATAAAGACGACAGCAATCAACCCTTTAACGATTGCCGCATCGCTATCCCCCTCAAAAGCAACCCGCCCCTGTTCATCGCTCGCCATCACAATCCATACCTGGCTTTGGCAACCCTGGATAAGATGTTCAGCGCGATGTTTTTCTGGGCTAAGCGCCGGTAAACGCTGGCCTAACTCAATGATATAGAGATATTTTTCTTCCCAGTTGGCGCAACGGTTGAAGTTGCGCACCAGTTTGTCTTTATCCGGTAAAGCCGCCATTGATTGGCACTCCCTGTTAAGCCAGCAAACGCTGAATACGCTGTAAACCAGCCACCAGCCGGTCAACCTCTTCCACGGTGTTATACATCGCCAGCGAGGCCCGACACATGGCAGGAACCTGATAAAAATCCATCAGCGGCATTGCGCAATGATGCCCAGTGCGCACCGCAATGCCGTAGTTGTCGAGGAAACTCCCCACGTCGTAAGCGTGGTGTTGGCCTAAATTAAACGCGATAACGCCCAGCCGTTGTGCGGGGCCGTACAGATGCAGCTCGGGCACATTTGCCAGCGCGTCCAGGGCGTAGCGCATCAGCGTCTGCTCATATTCTGCGATAGCGGTAAGCCCCAGCGCGCTAACGTAATCCAGCGCAGCCCCCAGGCCGATGATCCCGCCAGTGTTCGGCGTACCCGCTTCAAATCGCCACGGCGCTTTTGCCCATGTCGTGCCTTGCGTCAGACTGACCGTGGCAATCATCGCCCCACCGCCTTCCCACGGCGGCATCGCCTGTAAGATGTCCGATTTCACATACAGCGCGCCAATGCCGGTTGGCCCATACAGTTTATGGCCGGAGAAGGCGTAAAAATCGCAGTCCAGTGCCTGCACATCGACGGGCAAGTGCATAACCGCCTGCGCCCCGTCCACCAGCACTTTTGCGCCATGCTGGCGCGCCAATGCAATGAGCGCGGTGAGGGGATTTTCCGTGCCCAGCACATTCGACACCTGCGCCACTGCCAGTAATTTGGTTTTATCGTCAAATAACGTGGCGGCGATATCCCGTTGTAATGTGCCGTCGGCATTTAGCGGGATCACCCGCAGTTGCGCGCCGCTACGGGCGCAAAGCATCTGCCACGGCACAATGTTGGCATGATGTTCCATCGCGGTAATCACGATATTGTCACCCGCCACAACGTTGGCGTTACCCCAGCTATTCGCCACCAGGTTAATCGCCTCGGTAGTGCCGCGCACGAAGACGATTTCTTCCGCGCTGGCGGCGTTCAAAAACGTGGCGACTTTCTGCCGCACCTCTTCCATCCGCGCCGTGGCCTCGGCGCTGAGAGTGTGAATCCCCCGGTGCACCGCCGCATAGCCGTGGCGATAAAATGTCGCTTCAGCGTGGATTACCGCCTCCGGTTTTTGCGCACTGGCGGCAGAATCGAGATACACCAGCGGCTGGCCATTGACTTCGCGGGCTAAAATGGGGAAATCCCCGCGCACCTGTTGTACTGAAAAGGTCATAAATTGCCTCCTGCCAAACGCTGCCCAATGCGCGCTAACACGGACTGTTTAAGCGGCTCCAGGACAATGGCATCCGTCAACCCGGCGGCAAACGCATGAGAGGAGGATGTTCCTCGCCTCCTCCAGCGCAATCCCGCGCGAGCGGAGATAAAAGAGCTGTTCGTCGTCGATTCGCCCCACCGTCGCGCCGTGGCTGCACTTCACGTCATCGGCGTATATTTCTAACTGCGGTTTGGTATCGACTTCCGCCAGACGCCCCAGCAACAGGTTGTTGTTGGTCATCTGTCCGTCGGTTTTTATCGCATGGGGCGCAACGGTAATCACCCCGTTAAACACCGCCCGACCTTTGTCATTGACGATGGTTTTGTGCAACTGGCGGCTATTACAGTAGCCCTGATTGTGCTCAAGCCAGGTGCGGGTGTCGCAAACCTCGTTATTGACCGGCATCGCCAGGCTATTGAGCCGTAGCGTGCTGTTCTCGCCATTCAACTGCGTGCTGGTGTGATGGCG
>JBOFJM010000719.1:0-8155 GCA_051656825.1 Kluyvera sp. | reverse complement strand
CATCGACCAGCGCTTTTAAACGGCTGGAGTCGGCCTGTAGGCTAAGGTTTTGCGCCTGCGCCAGCGGGGTATTGCCCGACTGCGTGCCTATCCGGCGCTCTACGTCGTTGAGCTGGCGGCGCGCGTCGGTTTGCTGCTGCGGCAGTTGGTTGAGTGAGTCGGCAATATCACGGGCGCGCTCTTGTTCCTGCTGCGCCAGGCGGCTTTTTTCCAGCAATTGGCTGCTGATTTGCAGGATTTCTTGGTTTAGCGCATCGCTGCTCATCCCATTTGGCACCTGACGCGGTTCATCGCGCAAGTTATTGAGCTGATTACGCAGCGTTTGGGAGAGTTTGGGGAAGTTGTCGATAACCTGCTGGTATTGCGCAGCACGCTCAAGTGAGCTTTTTTGCTCCTCAAGCGCGCTGAGGGCGGACTGGAGCGCCTCAACGGTGTCCGGCTGGGCGGGTTTAGCCGCTTTTGCCTGCTCCAGTTCCTGAGCGATTTGTCGGGCGTTGGGGGGCGTCGCTGCGTACGCCCCCTGGCTGAGGCACCAGGCCATCAGTAAAGTGATAATCAGGCGCACATCAGACCCTTATTCAGTTATTAGCTTCGCTCTTTCTTTTCGTCAGCCTGCGGAGCAACCTCCGGCTCGGCTGCTGGCTTCGCTTCCGTCTCGGTAGCGATGGTCGTTTCGACAACCACTTCGGGTTCCGTCACCACAACAGGCTCGGCAACCACGACAGGTTCAGCAACTACGGCGGGTTCAGCTACAGCTTCTGGCTCGGCGACAGCTTCACCAGAGATTGCCAGCGGTTCACCCAGTTTAGTGACAGACAGGTTTTGTAGTTGTTCAACCAGCTTCACTTTGCCTGGCGCAAACAGGTTGATAACCGTAGAGCCCAGTTTAAAGCGGCCCATTTCCTGGCCTTTCAGCAACGCAACGGAACCTTCGCTGTCGCCCGCTGGGTATGTCCAGCGCTTGATAATGCCATCGCGTGGCGGGGTAATTGTACCCGCCCAGACGGTTTCAATGCTGCCAACGATGGTCGCACCGACCAGAATCTGCGCCATTGGGCCAAATTCGGTATCGAACAGGCAGATAACGCGCTCGTTACGGGCAAACAGGTTAGGCACGTTCTGCGCGGTCAGGTGGTTCACAGAGAACAGATCGCCCGGCACGTAGATCATTTCGCGCAGGATACCGTTACACGGCATGTGTACGCGGTGGTAGTCGCGCGGCGACAGGTAAGTGGTGGCAAACGTACCGTTACGGAACAGGTCGGCCATGATGTAGTTACCGGCCAGCAGGGCTTCCAGCGAGTAGTTGTGGCCTTTCGCCTGTAAAATTTTGTCGCCTTCAATCGTGCCTAGCTGGCTGATAACGCCATCGGCTGGCATCACCAGCACGTTCGGGTCGGTGTTGACCGGGCGCACGTCTTCACGCAGTGGGCGGACGAAGAAGTCGTTAAAGGTGCGATAGCTGGCGGTGTCTGGCTTTTGCGCCTCTTTCATATCGACCTTGTAGAATTTTACGAATAGATCGATAACCAGTTTGGTCAGCCATCCCGCTCGTTTGCTCGCACCCCAGCCTGCGAGACGCGTAAGCCACAGTTTAGGCAGAATGTATTGCAGTGAAAGTTTAAACGAGTTTAACAAGGTAGCCTCCAGGCCATTATGTGTCGTTCCTGATCCGACGACGAACGCCGGATCTTAAACAGAAAAGCGGCCGATTCTAGCGAGTGTTAGTAAAAATGTCAGTCGGCAAAATCATATACCCGTCATCTTTCAAGCCGCTTTGGCGTTAGTCGCATCCGCATACTTGCCGCCGTGACGCGACTTGAATGATTTAGTGTATAACTCTCAATTATCCGTCTCAGAAAAGTTTTTACGCGTTTTTACTTGCGCCATGCTTTCCAGAATACGGTGATAATTTTCGAAACGGGTTTCAGCAATCTTCCCATCCTCGACGGCAGCCCTGATAGCGCAGCCCGGATCGGTGTCATGTTTACAGTCACGGTACTTGCAGTGACCCAGGTAATCGTGGAATTCGACAAAGCCCTGAGTGATTTGTTCCGGGTCGAGGTGCCACAGGCCAAATTCGCGCACTCCTGGGGAGTCGATCACGTCGCCGCCGCTCGGGAAGTGGTACAGACGCGCTGCCGTGGTGGTGTGCTGCCCCAAACCTGAAACATCCGAAACATCATTGGTCAGGATGCGGTCGTCATTCAGCCCCAGTAATGCGTTGAGCAGACTCGATTTACCCACACCAGACTGCCCAGCAAAGATGCTGACTCGGTCGGTTAGCGCTTCTTCCAGCGGTTTCAGGCCGTCTTGCGTATGGCTTGAGGCCATCAGTACGCGATAACCAATATTGCGATAAATATCCATCTGCTCATTAACAAACGCCATGCCTTCGTCGTCCAGCAGGTCGATTTTGTTCAATACCAGCAAGGGTTCAACGTCGAGCGTTTCGCAAGCAACAAGGTAGCGGTCGATGATGTTCAACGACAGCTCCGGCAGAATCGCGGAGACGATAATGATTTGATCGATATTCGCGGCGATCGGTTTTACGCCGTCGTAAAAGTCTGGGCGCGTCAGAACCGAGGTGCGTTCATGCACCGCTTCAACGATACCTTTAACGTTAACGCCCTCAGCGGCGGCTTTACCCGGACGCCAAACAACGCGGTCGCCGGTAACGAGCGAGCGGATAGTGCGGCGGATATTGCAGCGGTGGGTTTCGCCATCGGCGGCTTCCACGTCGGCATGCATACCAAAACGGCTGATCACTACCCCTTCGGCGGTTTCGCCAAACAGGTTATCGTCGTAGTCGGGCTTCTCCGCAGTTGTTGTAAGGCGGCGCTGGTGGTTGGCCTTTACGCGGCGCTGCTGACCTTTGGAGAGTTTATTTTTACTCAATCGTGCTGACTCCTGGTCGCCCATGAAGGGCAAAACCTCTATGATACACGCTAATTAATACTAGTTAACCTACCGCGGCAGGTAAGACAAGAAGGGTGGAAAATAGCATGAGTGCAGATGAAAACAACCTGATTTGGATCGATCTGGAGATGACGGGGCTAGATCCCGAGCGCGATCGCATCATTGAAATCGCGACGCTGGTGACCGATGCACAGTTGAATATTCTGGCAGAAGGGCCAACCATTGCGGTTCATCAGTCTGATGCTCAACTGGCGCTGATGGATGACTGGAACGTGCGTACCCACACTGGCAGCGGGCTGGTTGATCGCGTGAAGGCGAGCACTATGGGCGACCGCGAAGCCGAACTGGCAACACTAGAATTCCTGAAAAAATGGGTTCCGGCGGGTAAATCGCCAATTTGTGGTAACAGCATCGGCCAGGATCGCCGTTTCCTGTTTAAGTATATGCCGGAGCTGGAGGCGTATTTCCATTACCGCTATCTGGATGTCAGCACGTTGAAAGAGCTGGCACGTCGTTGGAAACCTGAGATTCTGCCTGGTTTTAAAAAGCAGGGCACGCATCAGGCAATGGACGATATCCGTGAGTCGGTGGCAGAGCTGGCCTACTATCGTGAGCATTTTATTCAACTTTAAGGTGATTACGGGCTGAATTGGCGTTAAAATAATCAACCTGCCGATTAATTCAGCATCTGAACAAAAAATTAAAAAAATTGCGTTGAGGGGGGTTGCAGGAGAAAAGAATTCTCGTATAATGCGCCTCCCGTAACGAAGCAGAAATGCGAATTACGACAGCAACAAATTTAGATGTTTTGCGGGAATAGCTCAGTTGGTAGAGCACGACCTTGCCAAGGTCGGGGTCGCGAGTTCGAGTCTCGTTTCCCGCTCCAAAATTTGAAAGCAGTACCAGACACTCCCTAGCGGGAATAGCTCAGTTGGTAGAGCACGACCTTGCCAAGGTCGGGGTCGCGAGTTCGAGTCTCGTTTCCCGCTCCAAAATTTGAAAGTAGTATCAGACACACCCAAGCGGGAATAGCTCAGTTGGTAGAGCACGACCTTGCCAAGGTCGGGGTCGCGAGTTCGAGTCTCGTTTCCCGCTCCAAATTTTCTTCCAAATCCAAAATACTTCCACAACGCAATAAGCCGTTGAGGTCGTTTTTTTCGTTTCTGAAATACTCTTGTAAACAGAGTTATCCACAGGCTGTCATCAGCTTCTTAGCTTGCTAATTTTTTTGAATTATTTACAGTCTTTATTATGCTGTTGATATATAAGGCAATAAATCATTTCAAAATGTTAGCGCGATCGCTTGACGAACTTTGTCGCGTTGAAACGCAATGTGTTTTTATTTTTACTCACAGGCTGTGAGTATCTTAGGCATCGCGTGGTAAGCCTTTTTCCACCACTCTCACCAAACGTTGTTTCTTTGGCAGTTGCACTTCGACAACGCACTCATTGCGGCGGGCAATTTGCTGCGCAATCGCCCATTCAATGTGTTCATCGAGTAGTGGGTGCTCACCTCGGCGGCTCTCCAGGGCTTTAATCGCGGCTTCGCTCCACGGCGCATTCCCCAGTGCGACCGCGATATTCCGCAGCCAGCGTAAATGGCCGATGCGGCGAATCGCCGAGCCTTCGGTCACTTTCAGGAACCAGGCCTCAGTCCAGGCGAACAGTTCGATAAGCTCTGGGGCATGAAGCGCCTTGCGCGGGCTAAAGTCTGCTTCGTCGGTTAACTGCGAAAAACGGTTCCACGGGCAAATTAATTGGCAGTCATCGCAGCCGTAGATGCGGTTGCCCATTAGCGGGCGAAACTCTTCCGGGATCGCGCCTTCCAGCTCAATAGTCAGATACGAAATGCAGCGGCGGGCATCAACGGTGTACGGCTCGACAATCGCGCCAGTAGGGCAGATGGTCATGCAAGCCACGCAGCGCCCACACTCTTCGGCGACCGGTTGGTCGATGGGTAGCGGTATATCAACCAGCAATTCCCCCAGGAAGAAGAACGATCCTGCGTCGCGATTGAGGATAAGCGAGTGCTTACCCGTCCAGCCAATTCCGGCTTTTTCGGCTAATGGACGTTCGAGAATAGGCGCAGAGTCGACAAACGGTCTAAAATTCAGCGAGACGCACTGTTCCTGAATCATTTCGCCGAGCTTTTTAAGGCGGTTACGCAACAGCTTATGATAATCGCGCCCCAGCGCATAACGGCTGACGTAACCCAGCTCGGGGTTTTTCAGCGTGCGGGCAAACGCCGCGTTGGCAGGCAGGTAATTCATACGAACGCTAATGACCCGAAGCGTACCGGGTTGCAGTTCGTGCGGGCGGGCGCGCATCATGCCATGACGCGCCATCCATTCCATCTCGCCATGATATTGTTTATCCAGCCATGCCTGAAGTTTAGGTTCGGCGGCGCTGAGATCGGTATCGGTAATACCCACCTGCTGAAAGCCAAGTTCAGTGCCCCATTGTTTGATTTGTTGCGCTAACTGATTGAGATCGAGGGGCTGTGACATGACGGACCATACATTGACGAGAAACCCCCAAAGTATACCACACTCCATTTGGCCTGCGGACGAACTGCGTCGCGCCGAAAAAACGGCAGCGCAAAGTCTGGGTATCACGTTGTATGAACTGATGCAGCGCGCGGGCAGGGCGGCGTTTGAGGTGGCTCGCGCCGCGTACCCGACGGCGCACCACTGGCTGATTTTGTGCGGGCACGGCAATAATGGCGGTGATGGCTACGTGGTGGCGAACCTGGCGCAAGCGGCGGGGATACGCGTCACGCTGCTGGCGCAAACGAGCGAGAAGCCGTTGCCGGAAGAAGCGCAGGCCGCGCACGATGCCTGGCGAACGGCGGGGGGAATCATTCACTCACCCGATATACCGTGGCCCTCTGACGTTGACCTGATCATTGATGGCCTGCTGGGCACTGGCTTACAAAACGCTCCTCGCGATGACGTCGCTAGCCTGATTCAACAGGCGAACCAGTTTCCCGCGCCGATTATTGCGCTGGATATTCCCTCGGGGCTACACGCCCAAACCGGCGCGACGCCGGGTGCCGTGATTCACGCTGCCCATACCATTACGTTTATTGCCCTAAAGCCGGGTCTGCTGACCGGCAAAGCGCGAGATGTGGTTGGCCAATTACATCATCACGCCTTAGGGCTGGAGAACTGGCTCGCCGCGCAGCCCACCATGATTCACCGTATAGAGGCTTCACAGCTTGCGCAGTGGTTTACGCCGCGCCGCCCAACGTCGCATAAAGGGGACCACGGTCGCCTGGTGGTGATAGGCGGTGACCACGGTACTGCGGGGGCAATTCGGCTGGCGGGTGAAGCCGCGCTACGCGCGGGCGCTGGGCTGGTGCGAGTGCTGACACGCGCTGAAAATATCGCGCCGATTATCACCGCGCGCCCAGAGTTGATGGTGCATGAGCTTACGCCGCAGTCGCTGGCTGAAAGCCAGGAATGGGCCGATGTGGTAGCGATTGGCCCTGGGCTTGGGCAGGCGGAGTGGGGCAAACAGGCGCTACGAAAAATCGACGGTTTTTGCAAACCGACGCTGTGGGATGCCGATGCGCTGAACCTGCTGGCATTCAACCCAGATAAACGTCACAATCGCGTGATCACGCCGCATCCCGGTGAAGCCGCGCGTCTGCTCAACTGTTCGGTGGCAGAAATCGAACGCGATCGCTTATTTTCTGCACAGCGTTTGGTAAAACGTTATGGCGGTGCAGTGGTGCTGAAAGGCGCAGGAACGGTAGTTGCCGATGAACACGGCGTGATTGCAATTATTGATGCCGGAAATGCTGGCATGGCCAGCGGTGGAATGGGCGATGTGCTTTCGGGCATCATCGGCGCATTGCTGGCGCAGGGCTTATCGCCGTATGATGCTGCGTGCGCAGGGTGTCTCGCTCACGCAGCCGCTGCTGATGTGCTGGCGGCGCGTGAGGGAACTCGTGGCATGCTGGCGACCGATCTCTTTTCCACGCTACGGCGTGTTGTTAACCCGGATGTGATTGACGTAAACCATGATTAATCGAGTGATTCCTTTACCTGACGAGCAGGCTACCCTAAACCTTGGCAATCGAGTGGCGCAGGCCTGTCTCGGCGCAACGGTCATCTATCTGTATGGCGATTTAGGCGCGGGGAAAACCACCTTTAGCCGTGGCTTTCTACAGTCGTTGGGTCATAACGGCAACGTCAAAAGCCCGACGTATACCCTGGTCGAGCCGTACCAGCTTGCCGACCTGATGGTTTATCACTTTGATCTTTACCGCCTTGCCGATCCCGAGGAGCTCGAATTTATGGGGATCCGCGATTATTTTGCTAACGATGCCATTTGCCTGGTGGAATGGCCGCAACAGGGTGCTGGTGTTCTGCCCGAGCCGGATATCGAAATACACTTAGATTACCAGGCGCAAGGGCGTGAGGCGCGCATTACTGCGGTCTCCTCATTAGGTGAGTCTCTGCTGGCGCGGTTTGCTGGTTAATTTAAGGGATCGCAGGATGATTTTTCGCGCAAAAAAGTGGTTGATGGCGGCGCTGATACTGATTGGCGCACCGGTAATGGCAGCGAGCTTGTCCGATATTCAGGTGGCGAATAGTGAAACGCAGGCGCGGATCACCTTCAGCTTTATGGGCGACCCAGAATATAACTTTAGCCAGGACGATAAACGTAGCGTCGTGCTGGACATTAAACAAACCGGCGTGATTCAGGGACTGCCGCTGCGCTTTAGCGGGAATAACCTGGTTAAAGCCATCCGTTCAGGTACGCCGAAGGACGACCAATCTTTACGCCTGGTGGTTGATCTCACTGAAAACGGCAAAACGCGTGCGGTGAAGCAGCAAAACGGCGCGAATTATACCGTGGTATTTACCATTAACGCCGACGTGCCGCCGCCTCCACCTCCACCGCCGGTGGTTGTGAAGCGGGTGGAGACGCCCGTCGTCGCTCCTGCGCCAAGCCAACCTGCGCGTAATCCATTTAGCGGCAATAGCACTAATCGCGTGAGCAGCGAGCGTCAACCGGCTATCGCCAGCACCATTACGCCGACACCACGCCCAGCGGCTCGTGCGCGGAGCGTTTCCGGGGATAAAGTGATTATCGCCATCGACGCGGGTCACGGAGGCCAGGATCCCGGTGCCATCGGCCCTGGCGGCACGCGTGAGAAAAACGTCACCATCGCCATTGCCCGCAAGCTCAGAACCTTGGTCAACGACGACCCGATGTTCCGTGGTGT
>JBOFJM010000718.1:0-4024 GCA_051656825.1 Kluyvera sp. | reverse complement strand
CAACGCCGCTGGCGCTGGATCGCGCGGGGATAACCTTTGCTGACCTCACGCTTATCGACATGCATGAAGCTTTTGCCGCCCAAACGCTGGCGAATATTCAATGCCTGGCAAGTGATAAATTTGCCCGTGAAGTTCTGGGGCGCAGTCATGCAACTGGCGAAGTCGATGAGAGTAAATTCAACGTGCTGGGTGGGTCAATTGCTTACGGTCACCCTTTTGCGGCGACCGGCGCGCGGATGATCACCCAAACGCTTAATGAACTGCACCGCCGGGGCGGCGGATTTGGGCTAGTCACCGCCTGTGCGGCGGGTGGGCTGGGCGCGGCGATGGTTCTGGAGGCTGAATAATGGATATCAAATCTGCATTTACGCTCACCGTTCGCCCGGACAATGTCGCGGTGGTGACGATTGATGTCGCCGATGAAAAGATGAACACCCTGAAAGCGGAGTTCGGCGGCCAGGTGCGCGCGATTCTCAAACAAATCAGAGAAAACAAAGCGCTACAGGGCGTGGTGTTTATCTCCGCTAAGCCCGATAACTTTATCGCAGGGGCGGATATCAACATGATTGGCCGTTGTAAAAGCGCGCAGGAAGCCGAGTCGCTGGCGCGCCAGGGTCAACAGATGATGGCGGAAATCCATAGCCTGTCGATTCCGGTGGTGGCGGCTATTCACGGTGCTTGCTTAGGCGGTGGCCTTGAGCTGGCGCTGGCGTGCCATGCGCGCATCTGCTCCGATGACGCCAGAACAGTGCTTGGCCTGCCAGAAGTGCAGCTTGGTCTGCTGCCTGGTTCCGGCGGTACGCAGCGTTTGCCGCGCCTGATTGGGGTAAGTACGGCGCTGGATATGATCCTGACCGGCAAACAACTACGCGCGCGTCAGGCGCTGAAAGTTGGGCTGGTTGATGAAGTCGTGCCGCAGTCTATTTTGCTGGATGCTGCCGCGCAATACGCGCGTAAACCGCATCATGAACAGCGACGTTTGCCGGTACGTGAACGTATCCTCGCCGGGCCACTGGGCCGTAACCTGTTGTTTAGCATGGCAGGAAAAAAGACGGCGCAAAAAACGCAGGGCAACTATCCGGCGACGGATAAAATTCTCCAGGTCATTGAAACGGGGCTGGCGCAGGGCACAAGCAGCGGTTATGAAGCCGAAGCGCGTGCTTTTGGTGAACTGGCAATGACTCCTCAGTCGCAGGCGCTACGCCATATTTTCTTTGCCAGCACGGATATCAAAAAAGATCCCGCAGCCAGCGTGGAGGCGGGGCCGCTGCGATCAGTAGGGATTTTAGGCGGTGGCCTGATGGGCGGCGGTATTGCCTACGTGACGGCAATAAAAGGCAAGCTGCCGGTGCGTATTAAAGATATTCATGCCAACGGTATTAATCATGCGCTGAAATACAGTTGGGATCAGCTTGAGCAAAAAGTCCGTCGTCGCCACCTGAAAGCCGCAGAACGTGACAGCCAGTTGGCATTGATTTCCGGTAGCACCGACTATAGGGGTTTTGCCCATCGCGATGTGGTCATTGAGGCAGTTTTTGAAGATTTAGCACTGAAGCAGAAGATGGTCAGTGAAATTGAGCAGTATTGCTCACCACACACCGTTTTTGCGTCCAATACCTCATCGTTGCCTATTGGCGATATCGCCGCCTTTGCTCAGCGCCCAGAACAGGTTATCGGCCTGCACTTTTTCAGCCCGGTAGAGAAAATGCCGCTGGTGGAAGTTATCCCGCATTCAGGTACGTCGGAACAGACAATCGCCACCACCGTGAATCTGGCGAAAAAACAGGGTAAAACCCCGATTGTTGTCGCCGATAAAGCCGGGTTCTATGTTAATCGTATTTTGGCTCCTTACATTGCTGAGGCGATGCGTCTGTTGGTTGACGGTGAACGCATCGAAGATATTGATAATGCATTAGTTAAATTTGGTTTCCCGGTGGGTCCCATTCAGTTGCTGGATGAAGTAGGAATTGATACCGGTACAAAAATTCTGCCGATACTGGAAGCGGCTTACGGGGAGCGTTTTAGCGCCCCTGCAAACCTGATTCAGGCAATTTTGAATGATGATCGCAAAGGTAGAAAAAATGGACGCGGTTTCTATCTTTATGGTGCAAAAGGGCGTAAAAGCAAGAAACAGGTCGATTCAGCCGTCTATTCCCTGCCGGGGATGGCGGCGCGAGAAAACCGCCTTTCGGCGCAGCAAATCGCCGAGCGTTGCGTGATGTTAATGCTCAACGAAGCGGCTCGTTGCATGGACGAAGGTATTGTTCGCAGCGCGCGCGATGGCGATATCGGCGCGGTGTTTGGTATTGGTTTTCCACCGTTCCTCGGTGGCCCGCTCCGCTATATAGACTCGTTGGGCGCGGGTGAAGTGGTTGCTCGGTTGCAACGATTGACTGCCCAGTACGGTTCGCGGTTTGCGCCATGCGATGCGCTTTTGCACCGAGCGGAACATATGCTTACCTTTTGGCCAGGTCATGAAACAGATTCACTGAATGGGGGTCAAAGCTAATGACCCCAGATGAAATGCAGGTTTCTGGCTATTTTATAAACAGATGTTGACTATACTTACGCCAGTAAGGTAAAAATCAGCGTTTCATTCGGTGAATGGATAAGGCACAATGCCCGGCTACCGCGTAACCGTGATGGTTACGCTGGTGCTTCTGGTTAACAAAAGCGGTGCAATATGCAAGTGTTTATTATGCGTCACGGCGACGCTGCCCTCGATGCAGCCAGTGACTCGGTTCGTCCTCTTACCGGCTGCGGTTGTGATGAATCTCGTCAGATGGCAACCTGGTTGAAAGACCAAAAAGTGGATATCGACCGTGTTCTGGTTAGCCCATATCTGCGTGCGGAACAGACTCTGGAAGTGGTAGGGGAGTGTATGAACCTGCCAAAAGAAGTGGATGTCTTGCCCGAACTCACGCCGTGTGGCGATATCGGTTTGGTCAGCGCTTATCTTCAGGCGTTAGCGCACGAAGGTACGTCTGCGGTGCTGGTTATCTCTCACCTGCCATTGGTGGGATATTTGGTGGCCGAACTCTGCCCAGGTGAAGTCCCGCCAATGTTTACGACCTCCGCCATTGCCTGCGTCACTCTTGATGCCAACGGGCAGGGGGCTTTGAACTGGCAAATGAGTCCCTGCAATCTGAAAATGGCGAAAGCGATTTAATCCTTCTGTTGGTTGTTGTTGCCGGATGGCGTTAGCGCTTATCCGGCCTACAACCGTGGCGATGACCCCACTACGGTAATTCTGGCGGCAGCCACTCCTCGACTTCAATCAACACCAGTAATGCGGCGTCTCCGCCGTACTCTTTTGATGCCTGATGAAACGCCATCACGTGCGGATGCTGTGCCAGCCATAGCGGCGTTTTTTGCTTGAGAATATGTTTCCCATGCCCATGCATCACACACGCGCAAAATACGTGTTCTCGGCGGCAGGCGGCAATCAACGCCCCCAGCTCCTGTTTTGCCTGCATTTGCGTTAAACCGTGCAGGTCAAGAAACAGCTCCGGCGAATAATCCCCACGGCGCAGCTTTTTTAGCTCGAAATGGCTGACATCCTGACGGACATATTTTACCGGGCCGTGCATGTTGAGCAGCGGCTGAAACTCATCGGAAAAGTAATGGCTATTGTCCACCTGCTCTTGTAATAAACGCTTAGGTGGTACTTCGCTGATTTTTTTACGCTGCGGGCGATGGACAATAGTGTCCTGCTTTATTTTGCGCGTCCCCGTCATCAGCTGTCGAAAGAGCGCCTGATCCTCCTCGCTCAGAGAGTTTGTCTTTTTCATTGATTCTTCTCATTAGATTTTTCCACTAGTTTACCTTTTCACTGCGCTTCATGCAGCGAAAACGCTTTTTTGCCCGCCGCCCGCGCAAGAATGCTGATTTATGGCTGCCTTCATGGCAAACTAGCCGCCGAATTTACCCCGACCCATGCCCTGGAGGACAACGTGGATAAGAAATTTGTTGAGGAAGCAGTCAGTGAGCTGCATACCATTCAGGACATGTTACGCTGGGCGGT
>JBOFJM010000717.1:0-2655 GCA_051656825.1 Kluyvera sp. | reverse complement strand
GAATATAGCCCCCAGCGCGGAACGGCACACTCTCACCGGCAGGAATCGCCAGCTTCAGCTCTTTAATAAAGGTCGCTTTATTATCGTTGGAGATAACTTCGCATTCCCACTTCTTAACGCCAAACACCTCATCCGGCAGCTCGATTTTCATGTCCTGACGCACGGCAACCTGACAGGCCAGACGGCAGCCCTCTTTCGCCTCACGCTTGGTGATATGCGAAAGCTCGGTTGGCAGAATATCACCGCCGCCCTCTTTCACCGTCACCCGACACTGACCACAGGAGCCACCGCCGCCGCAGGCGGAGGAGATAAAGATACCGTTGCTCGACAGCGTATTCAGCAGCTTGTCACCCGCTGGGGTTTTAATCTGCTTGTCCGCTTCGTTGTTAATTTCAATCACCACGTCACCGGAATTTACCAGCTTCGATTTAGCGAACAAAATAAGCAGCGAGAGCACCAGTACGATAAGCGTAAACATGACTACGCCCAGTAAAATTTCCATGATTAACGGCCCTTATAGCTGCACACCGGAAAACGACATAAAACCTAATGCCATCAGCCCGGTGGTGATAAAGGTGATCCCTAAGCCGCGCAGTCCCGCTGGCACATTTGAGTACTTCATTTTTTCGCGAATCCCCGCCATTGCGACAATCGCCAGCGTCCAGCCAATGCCGGAACCAAAGCCATAAACGATCGATTCGCTAAAGTTGTAGTCGCGCTGCACCATGAATGATACGCCACCGAAGATGGCGCAGTTAACGGCAATCAGCGGCAGGAAGATACCCAGCGCGGTGTACAGCGACGGGAAGTATCTATCGAGGATCATTTCCAGAATCTGCACCAGTGCGGCAATAACACCGATAAAGGTGATGAAGTTCAGGAAGCTAAGATCAACCCCTTCAACTAACGCACCATCGCGCAGTACCAGGTTATAGACCAGGTTATTAATAGGGACAGACAGGCCAAGCACGACCGTGACCGCTACGCCCAGGCCAAACGCGGTAGAGACTTTCTTCGATACCGCAAGGAACGTACACATCCCAAGGAAGAAGGCCAACGCCATGTTTTCAACAAACACCGCGCGGACAAACAGGCTAATGTAATGAGCCATAATCGGTTACTCCTTTTCCTGCTGTTCCGGCTTCCAGCTACGCAGCGCCCAGATCAGCAAACCGATAATGAAAAACGCGCTCGGTGCGAGCAGGAACAAACCGTTCGGTTGATACCAACCGCCGTTCTGTACCGTTTCCAGCACCGTGACACCAAACAGCTTGCCGCTACCAATCAACTCACGCAGGAAGCCAACAATCAGCAGGATTGCGCCATAGCCCAAACCGTTGCCGATACCGTCCATAAAGCTCGCCAGCGGCGGAGATTTCATGGCGTAGGCCTCAGCGCGCCCCATAACAATACAGTTGGTAATGATAAGCCCAACAAACACCGACAACTGTTTTGAGGTTTCGTAGGCGAAAGCGCGTAGCAGCTGATCGACAACGATCACCAATGAGGCAATGATCGCCATTTGCACGATAATGCGCACACTGTTCGGAATGTGGTTGCGAATCATGGAGATAAACATGCTGGAAAACGCCGTGACCAGCGTAACCGCAATGGTCATCACAAACGCGGTTTCCAGCTTGGTGGTGACCGCCAGCGCCGAGCAAACGCCAAGCACCTGTAACGCAATCGGGTTATTGGCGATAAGCGGGCCAACCAGCACGCGCTTCATCTCTTTCATATCACCCTGCTCAGCCATTGTTCAGCCCTCCTTCACGCACCTGTTTCAGGAACGGGCCAAAGCCCATTTCACCCATCCAGAAATCGAAACTGTGCTGCACACCTTTTGCGGTAAGCGTAGCGCCAGACAGCCCATCAACCGCGTACAAATCGCCGGACTGAGCCGCGCCTTTCATCACTTTCAGCGCCGGTTTGCCGTTATCATCCAGCACCCGTTTGCCAACAAACTGCGCTCGCCAGTTAGGGTTTTCGATTTCACCGCCCAGCCCTGGGGTTTCTCCCTGGTCGTAATAGGTGATGCCTTTAAGGGTGCGTCCATCGGTATCCAGCGCCACAAAGGCGTACATCATCGACCACAGACCTTTGCCATACACAGGCAGAACGATTTCCTGCACTTTTTGCTGTTCATCTTTAATCAGATAAATTTCCACCACGTTGCTGCGACGGCGGATACCGGCAGGGTCTTCGCTGGAGGCCAACGCGACGCTTTGCTGTGGGTCTTTCAGCGCCTGACTTTGGTTGAATTTCACAGGGTCGCTGTCTAACAGCGCGCCGCTTTTTAAATCCAGCAGCCGAGGGGTTACGCGGCTGGCATACACTTGCGCGATCGCCTCAGTAGACATGTTGTCGTGCATCAGCCCTGCCACCGCCAGGATATTGCGCTGTTTATCCAACGCGCGCTGTTCCTGCTGAAGCGGTTTCAACCCGACGGCTGAACCCGCCACCACAATGGAGCAGACCAGGCAAAGCACCAGCACCACCAGCAGCGTTTTGCCGATGCTATCGTTACTTTTATGTTCAGCCACGCGACTTCCTCCGCTTAATATTGGCCTGCACCACCAGGTAATCGAACAGCGGCGCAAAGAGGTTGGCGAACAGAATCGCCAGCATCATCCCTTCTGGATAGGCTGGGTTTAC
>JBOFJM010000716.1:0-3428 GCA_051656825.1 Kluyvera sp. | reverse complement strand
AAGAAAGCTCAGCTTCCTATGGTGCTGGTGGATCTGTGGGCTCCTGATATACCCAGCGTCAATGTGGATAACCTGCGCGGCGGCTATCTGGCGACGCGCCACTTGATTGACGCTGGGCGTAAACGTATTGCCTTTCTCGCCAGCACGGCCACCCATTACAGCATTCGCCAGCGTGAAAAGGGCTATCGCCAGGCTTTGTATGAGGCGCAAATGATGATGCCGCCAGAGTATGAGGTGATTGCCTCGCCGCTGGTGGATACCAACCAGTCGCTGGTGGCGGCGATGAATGAACTGCTGTCGCTGGCGGAGCCGCCGGACGCTATCTTCGCCTATAACGATGTGACGGCGATTGCGGCGATGAATATCTGTGAACAGCGCGGTTTCCGTGTGCCACAGGATATCGCCATCGTTGGTTTTGATAATATCGACCCAGCCGCCTGGAGCCGTCCGGCGTTGACGACAATCGCCGTGGATAAGCACCAACTGGGCTATCGGGCAGTGGGTTTGCTGTTAGACGGAGTCACGACGGCGGATGAGATTTTGCCGGTCACGCTGGTTGTGCGGGAAAGTACCGGGGGATAAATCCCCCGGTTAATTACAAACTGCCTGGCTGGCGTGTTTTGCCAACCGAAGTCATCGTGCGGCCCGTTTTGCGGCCATCCATCGTCTCCAGACGCATCTGGAATGGTGGGAATGGCATATCGATGCCATGCTGGCGGAAACCGGCCAGTATCAACTGATGTAGCTCGTGGCGCAGCGGCATACGATGGCCCATTTCAGCGGCATAAATACGCAGTTCGAAAATCTGAATCCCCTGCTGCAAATCCACCAAAAAGGCTTCCGGCGCTGGCGTATCAATAACCAGCGAACAGCGGTGCGCGGCGGTGAGCAGAATCTGCGCGACCTCCTCACTGTTAGCATCCGACGGCGCTGGGATGCTCAACACCACACGAGTGACCGAATCTGACAGCGACCAGTTGATAAACTGCTCGGTGATAAAGGCTTTGTTCGGCACGATAATCTCTTTGCGGTCCCAGTCGCTGATTGTGGTGGCGCGGGTGTTAATGCGCGTTACGCTGCCGGTCAGGTCGCGAATGGTGACCGTATCGCCGATACGAATCGGTTTTTCGAACAGGATAATCAGGCCCGAAATAAAGTTGGCGAAAATCTCCTGCAAGCCAAAACCGAGGCCGACACCGAGTGCGGCAACCAGCCATTGCAATTTCGACCACTCAATCCCCAATAACGAGAAGCCCATCAGTCCACCAATCATCATCAGGATGTATTTGGTGATGGTGGTGATGGCGTAGCCTGTACCCGGCGTGAGATCCAGGTGCTGCAAAATGGCCAGCTCAAGCAGCGCGGGCATGTTACGCACCAACTGCGTGGTGATAATCAGCACCAGAATCGCAATCAGCACCGCACCGAGCGTAATCGGCTCCAGGCTTTCCACGCCCTGTACGGTTGAGGTGACGTCCCACAGCGAGATGTTCTCAAGGAAGCCGAACGCCGAGTGAATTTCTGACCACAGGATGATGACCGACACCAGCGCAACCAGCATCAGAAGCGAACGCACCAGGCGCAATGACTGCTCGCTGATGGTATCGAGATCCACTTCGCTAACGTCTATTTCTGCGGAGCCTTCGAGGCTGCTGGCGTGTGCTTCCTCCTCGCCTCTGGCGCGATGGGCCAGCATTTCGGCACGCTTATGTTTGGCGCGATCAAACGCCAACCGACGGCGCTGAATAAGCATCCAACGGCGAATAACGTGGTAAATCACCAACAGCAGGAACCAGATAGCCACCGAGGTTTCCAGGCGCGCCAGCAGCGCCTGTGCGGTAGCGAGATAACCCACGGCGGCGGCAAAAATAGCCGCCAGCGGTGCGCCAATCATCAGGTTCCACAGCATCAAGTTGACTCGGTTTTCACCGCTGCCTTCTTTGTCGAGATACAGCGGAATACCGGCGCGTTTCAGGCTCAGCGTAACCACCGCCAGCGCGCCGCAAATCAGGATGAAACAGAGCCTGCCAAGCGACGCCGAGAACTCGCGATCGTTAAGATTATCGAACATGATCAGCGCCATAATCAGCGGCACGATAAGCCCGATACTCATCAGGTAATAGCGCATGGCGCGCGCGACGCGGTTCTGCGGCCAGCCAAAGTGGACGATAAACAGGCCGTTAGTGCGGGCAAAGGCGGCGCAAATCATCACCACCCACAGTAACGGCACGGTGGCGGTCACGCCATCGCCAATCGCCACGGCAAGCGGATACGGCCAGGCTTCCTGAAGCCCGTAGCCGAGCGTCGCCCACAGAACCGGCAGCGGCGACGCCACCAGAATTGACCAGAACACCGTGCGTAGCGTGAGCCAGAAGTGATCCTGGGTAACTTTACCGACGCGGGCGCTGGAACGTTCCAGAAAACGCGTAAAGTGCTTACGCGAGCTGATACTAAAACCTACCAGTAGCAGCGCGCCGAACAACGGCAACAACGTTTGGCGGCTGGTGAGCATCATCGCGACGGCTTTACCTAACTGGCTGAAGGTGTCCAGTGAGATAAGACGGCGCAAATCCTGCACAATCTCGAGCGGCCAACTGAAGTCGATAGGGCGCACATCGGACGTCCAGAACAGATAGCGGTGAGTCGCTTCGTTGACCTCTTTCAGCGCATCTTCCAGTTGGCTATTGGACACTTTCAGTTTGGTCAGTTCGAGAATCAGCGTATCGCCGCCCTGTAACAGCGAGTTCAGTAGTTCGCGCTGAGTGCGTAACTGAGATTCGAGAATGCGGTTTTGCTCGCCGGTGAGCGCTTGACCATCTGTCTGGTGAATTTGACGTAGCTGCGGCTGCTTGTTGAGCAGGTCTTCATAGCGCAAACGGTGTACCCGCAACTGAGCCATTTCAGTGTCTAACTGCTGCGGTTTTGGCATCTCCGGCAGACGCGCAACCTGGGCGCGCAGCGCTTCGCCAAGCAAGTTCGAAGAACCCAACCACTGGGATTGTTCGCGCAGTGTGTTCAACGCCTGGCGAACCTGTAAGGTTTGGTTGGCGGCCTGACGCTGCTGGGACGCCACCAGATCCATACGCTGAGCCTGCTGGTTGAGCGCCTGAGAAAGCTCTCGGTTGATTTTAAACTGGTCAACAATTACCGGCGGCAGGTTCTCGCTGTTCTCCGCCAGCAGTTCGGTGCTTTCCAGCGCTCGTTCCGCTTCCTGTTGGCGCTGGCTGTTTAGCTGGTTACGCAGCGCCTGGAGGTAGGCATCGAGCTGTTCGCTCTGCTTTTGCGCCAGCTCCGAGCGCATACGCGCCAGTTCCTGGCGGTTATTGGCTGAAAGTTGCGCCAATTCAAGCTCATCGACCAGCGCTTTTAAACGGCTGGAGTCGGCCTGTAGGC
This sequence comes from Kluyvera sp., assembly GCA_051656825.1. Taxonomy (GTDB): domain Bacteria; phylum Pseudomonadota; class Gammaproteobacteria; order Enterobacterales; family Enterobacteriaceae; genus Kluyvera. The sequence goes on along the minus strand of JBOFJM010000716.1, from coordinate 35 downwards.
TAAGGTTTTGCGCCTGCGCCAGCGGGGTATTGCCC
>JBOFJM010000715.1:0-3893 GCA_051656825.1 Kluyvera sp. | reverse complement strand
CCAGGCGTGAACTACCGCTTTAATCAGCGTTGCCAGCGGAATGGCAAAGAACACGCCCCAGAAGCCCCACAGCCCGCCGAAAATCACTACCGACAGAATAATCACCAGCGGATGCAGGTTAACCGCCTCGGAGAACAGCACTGGCACCAGCAGGTTGCCATCCAGCCCCTGAATAATCAGATACACGGCGAACAGGCTCCAGAACTCGGTGCTCAGGCCAAACTGGAACAGCGCCACACAGACGACCGGAATCGTCACCACAAACGCGCCGATGTACGGAATCAGTACCGATAGCCCAACCAACACCGCCAGCAGCAACGAATAGTTGAGGCCAAACAGCAGGAAGCCGAGCCAGGTGGCGACACCCACCACCACCATCTCCAGCACTTTACCGCGAATATAATTGGTTATCTGCTGGTTCATCTCTTTCCACACCTGCCCCGCCAGGCCACGGTTGCGCGGCAACACGCGGCGCACGGCGTTGAGCATCTGCTCTTTATCTTTCACTAGGAAGAAGACCATCAGCGGGACGAGCACCAGGTAAACGGCAAGGGTTAACAATCCAACGAGCGAAGCCACGGAATATTTCACCACTGAGTCGCCCATAGTCAGCATCCGGCTGCGCATGTTTTCGGCCATTGCGTCGATGATCCCGGCATCCATTAACGCAGGATAACGGCGCGGCAAGGTGGCGGCAAAATCGGAGAGTTTATTGAGCATACCAGGCATGTCGTGAATCAGGTTGATGCCCTGCTGCCAGGCAATCGGCATCACCACAAATGACATCAGCAGTAAAATGCCGACAAACAGCACCAGCACGACGCTAGTCGCCCAGGTTCGTGACCAGCCCAGACGTTCCAGGCGCACGGTTGGCCACTCCAGCAGATACGCCAGCACCAGCGCCACCAGCAGTGGAGCCAGCAGGCCGCTGAAGAAAAACAGAATACAAAAACCGGCCACCAGGATAACCAGCAGCGCTATCGCTTCCGGATCGCTAAACCGGCGACGATACCACTGCATCAACATCTCAAGCATAAGTCTATTCCCTGAAGCATATTGCTTTCATACAGATAATGAATTGTATCGAAGTGTCACAAAAAAGCCTTCGCTTTTTGTATTTCTCCACCCGATTGCGCGATTATCATTTTCAACCTATGAACAGATAGATACACTCGCAAAGCAGCCCGCCATGGAACATACCATTAGGCTGCTGGTCAAAGACAGGCACATCCCACATTACAGGACAGAGGTTATGTTCAGGCAGTTGAAAAAAACGCTGTTGGCATCCCTTATTGCGGCACTTGCGCTCGGCCAGATTACCCCCGCGTTTGCCGACTCGGCGGATAATCTCCCCGACATAGGCACATCCGCAGGAAGTACGCTTTCCATTGGTCAAGAGATGCAAATGGGGGATTACTATGTTCGACAACTGCGCGGAAGCGCACCGCTGATTAACGACCCACTGCTGGTGCAGTACATTAATTCACTCGGTATGCGGCTGGTGTCACACGCCTTTTCTGTCCGCACGCCGTTTCATTTTTATCTGATTAATAACGATGATATTAACGCCTTCGCTTTCTTCGGCGGCAATGTGGTGTTGCACTCGGCGCTGTTCCGTTATTCAGACACCGAAAGCCAGCTCGCGTCGGTGATGGCGCACGAAATTTCGCACGTCACCCAGCGCCATCTGGCGCGCGCAATGGAAGATCAGAAACGCAACGCCCCGCTGACATGGGTCGGCGCGCTGGGTTCGATTCTGTTGGCGATGGCAAGCCCACAGGCCGGTATGGCGGCGCTTAGCGGCACGCTCGCCGGTACACAGCAGGGCATTATCAGTTTTACTCGCCAGAATGAAGAAGAAGCCGACCGTATCGGCATTCAGGTGCTGCAACGCGCGGGCTTTGACCCGCAGGCGATGCCCGCGTTTATGGAGAAGCTGCTAGACCAATCGCGCTATTCGTCACGTCCGCCGGAAATGCTGCTGACTCACCCCTTGCCGGAAAGCCGTCTGTCGGATGCACGTAACCGTGCCAACCAGATGCGTCCCGTGGTGGTGCAATCATCCGCTGATTTCTACTTCGCCAAAGCGCGTACGCTCGGGATGTACAATTCAGGGCAAAACCAGCTTAGCAGCGACCTGCTTGATAGCTGGTCGAAGGGGAATATCCGCGAACAGAACGCAGCCCGATATGGCCGCGCATTGCAGTTCATGGAGGACAAAAACTACGTCGAAGCCAGTAAACTGCTTCAACCGCTGTTGAGCGCCGAACCGCAAAACGCCTGGTTTCTCGATCTCGCCACTGATATCGACCTGGGGCAGAAAAAAACCAGCGAGGCGATTAATCGCCTGAAGAACGCGCGTGAACTGCGAACCAACCCAGTTTTGCAGCTCAACCTGGCGAATGCCTTATTAGAAGGCGGTCAGCCTGCGGAAGCGGCAACCATCCTCAACCGCTACACCTTTAATAATAAAGACGACACCAACGGCTGGGATTTACTGGCTCAGGCAGAAGCTCAGTTAGGCCATCGCGACCAGGAGTTGGCCGCGCGCGCTGAAAATATGGCGCTGGTCGGCAGGCTGGATCAGGCCATTTCTCTACTCAGCTCTGCCAGCGCACAGGTGAAATTACGCAGCCTGCAACAAGCGCGCTACGATGCGCGCATTGACCAACTGCGTGCGCTACAAGAGCGCTTCCGCCCTTATCAGAAAATGTAACAGGAGAGATTATGACGGACTCGGTGACCATTTATCATAACCCACGCTGCTCTAAGAGCCGCGACACCCTAAGCCTGTTGAAGGCTAATGGTATCGAACCAAGCGTGGTGCTCTATCTTGAAACGCCACCGGACGCCGCCACGCTGCGTGAGCTGATTACCCTGCTCGGGCTTGGCAGCGCCAGGGAACTGATGCGCCAGAAAGAAGATCTGTATAAGTCGCTGAACCTGGCGGATAGCCATCTCAGCGAGGATGCGCTGATTCAGGCGATGGTCGAAAATCCGAAGCTGATTGAGCGCCCTATTGTCGTAAGCAACGGTCAGGCGCGCATTGGTCGTCCACCGGAGCAAGTGCTGGAAATCGTCAGCTAACCACACTTATGGCCGCAGTGCGTATAAAAACGCCTGCGGCGTCAAATTCCCCAATTTTTTCTGTTCCTTCCCCTGATTAAATAACGCGCACAGCCGCACCGCCAGTTCGTCTGGCGTATGGGCGCGCGACGCCGGGATGATGTCTGCTAACGGTAAAGCCACCTGCACCGCCAGACACTTTTCAGCATGATGCGTTACAGTGGCATTCAGCCCCTGCGCCGCTGCGTGCTGGCATAGCGCACTCACCAGCGCGTCGCTTAGCCACTCGCCACTTTTAATCTCAACAGATTGTATATCACCCGGAAACTGTGCCAGCACCTCATCCAGCCAGTTCACCACCAGCGATGGCGAAACACCGGAATAAACCCGCGCATAGCTCCAGCCGCTGACCGGCTCCTGCGCCCACAGCAGGTGATGGTCGCCATCATCATCCATATGCAGTGACAGTAAACGGTAATGCAGCGTTAATGTTTGCGGCTTAACCCCGGCTTTCAACGCCTTTTTGCCACACAGCGTGTCAGCCTGGCTGCGTGAATATGACGGCTTCAGATAACGGTTCAGCGTCGCGCGGGAAAGCGGGTTCCCCAGCCCTTCAACCACCATAAACAGCAGGTCATCCAACGGCGCGCGCAGAACTTCCCGCAGGGCGTTAATCAATTCCACCTGTTCTTGTCTCAGCGCTTTGTGTACAACCGTGGGCGTAGTACAACGGTCAGCCGTTTGCTCCCGATTACGCCATCGGCGCACCGTCGTCACTGAGATCCCCAGCTCCAGCGCCAGTTCACGGTCACTTTTATCAGACTCCT
>JBOFJM010000714.1:0-1568 GCA_051656825.1 Kluyvera sp. | reverse complement strand
TCATTACTTCCAAAAGGCATTAAAAACGTGACAGGCAACTTCTCTCGTGGTGAAGTGATCCGTATTCGCAATCTTGAAGGCCGCGACATCGCCCACGGTGTAAGCCGCTATAACAGCGACGCGCTGCGCCTGATTGCCGGACACCACTCGCAGGAAATTGACGCAATCCTCGGCTATGAGTACGGCCCTGTAGCGGTTCACCGCGACGACATGATCACCCGTTAAGGAGTTCAACATGCTGGAACAAATGGGCATTGCGGCAAAGCAGGCCTCTTACAAACTGGCGCTGTTATCCAGCCGCGAAAAAAATCGGGTTCTGGAAACAATTGCTGATTATCTGGAATCGCAAAGTGACGACATCCTACGTGCGAATGCTGATGATCTGGCCCAGGCTCGCGAAAGCGGCCTGAGCGAAGCGATGCTTGACCGTCTGGCGCTGACTCCGGCTCGTTTGTCGGCGATCGCCAACGATGTCCGCCAGGTTTGCACATTAGCCGACCCTGTAGGTCAGGTGATTGACGGTGGCCTGCTCGACTGCGGCCTGCGAATTGAACGCCGTCGTGTCCCGCTTGGCGTGATTGGTGTTATTTATGAAGCGCGCCCGAACGTCACCGTTGATGTCGCGGCGCTGTGCCTGAAAACCGGCAACGCGGCGATTCTGCGCGGCGGTAAAGAAACTTATCGCACCAACGCGGCTACGGTCGGCGTTATTCAGCGAGCGTTAAAAGAGTGCGGCCTGCCGGAAGCGGCAGTGCAAGCGATTGAAAGCCCGGATCGTGCGCTGGTCAGTGAAATGCTGCGCATGGACAAATATATCGACATGCTGATCCCTCGCGGGGGCGCGGGGCTGCACAAACTGTGCCGCGAGCAGGCGACGATTCCGGTTATCACCGGTGGTATCGGCGTGTGTCATATTTATGTTGATGATACTGCCGAAATTGAACCTGCGTTGAAGATTATCGTTAACGCCAAAACCCAGCGCCCGAGCACCTGCAACACCGTAGAAACTCTGCTGGTAAATCAGGCCATTGCCGACCGTTTCCTGCCAGCCTTAAGCCAACAGATGGCGACCAGTGGCGTAACGTTGCACGGTGATGAAACGGTCATGCAGAAGCTGAAAGGTGCGCCTAACCTGGTCGCGCTGAAGCCGGAAGAGTTGGACAACGAGTTCCTGTCGCTGGATTTGAATGTGGTGGTGGTTCCCGATATGGACGGGGCGATTGCGCATATCCGTGCACACGGCACGCAGCACTCCGACGCCATTCTGACCCGCACATTGAGCAATGCTAACCGTTTCATTAATGAAGTGGATTCTTCTGCGGTGTATGTTAACGCTTCAACCCGCTTTACCGATGGCGGTCAGTTTGGCCTGGGCGCGGAAGTGGCGGTTAGCACGCAGAAATTGCACGCCCGTGGCCCAATGGGGCTGGAAGCATTGACCACTTACAAGTGGATAGGCTTCGGCGAAGATACCATTCGTGCGAAATTAATCGCGAGCGATGCAAAAATAGGCGGTTGATTAACCTGACTATTGACGCATCGCTCGGTTAGTTTTAACCTTCTACCCC
>JBOFJM010000713.1:0-2932 GCA_051656825.1 Kluyvera sp. | reverse complement strand
ACGCCGGGTGTGCGCGTCATAAGCTGGGTATAGCGGTCGAAAGTGGCCTGCGTGAGCGGTTTTTCCGCCATGATTTTGGCGGCTAATCGCTTCAGACGCTCGGCAATATGCGGGTTATTACTTTTGATGTCGCTGTGCGCAACATAACCCTCAACCAGAACGATTTTTATCATTCCATCTTGAAAGTTGTTATCGGGAAGCCAGGCGTAAGAGAGCGGATAACCGTCTGCCCGGTAGCGCAGCGTAATATCATTCACTAACCCTGTGAGCGTTTTTAGCGGCACTTGTTTATGCGCATAGGGGAAAAACGGGCGCAATAACTCTTTTAATGGATAGACTGTGCCACCAATAAATTGAATATGATCAACTTTAATCAGCGTGTCCGGCGTCAGTTTATTTTTGGGGACATTAACCTTTAAACTTGGTGCGGGCACAGCCGAGGTTTGCGGCGTGTTGTTTGGTTCCGCTTTTGCCGGGTTATTTCTGTCGATCAATGCGGGTAATGTGTCTGCTCTTGCCATATTAAGCAGAACGACCCCCGATAGCGCATAAACCAGGGTAGTTTTCATGACGCATTCCTTGTTTATTTTATTGTGCAAGGATGATTATTTTTATTTTGCTGAAAAACGTGCCCCTATTACAGGGGCACGGAAGGCATGAATAAATATAGCCGTCATACTTCAAATTGCCTGGGGGTTGGCTGTTTATACTCGCCCCAGTCACTGAATTTAGCCCGTTTATCGAGGCTCCTTTTCTTGCCGCTTTCCTGTAACGCGAAATCCATAATGTATATATAGCTTATTTTTTACCGGTTAACCCGCCGAGCACATTGGTTAATCCGCCCAATGGATTATTGTTGGTTGTTGAACTGGTGCTTGAGCCTGTGCTTGCACTTGCGCTGGCATTCGCGTTGGTTGAGGTGCTCACGTTCAGGCTACCGCCGGTCAGTGAAGTCACGGTGGTGTTAAGCGTCGTGCCCAGAGAGGCGTTTGCTAACAGGCCGCCCCCGGTACTGCCGCTACCGCTTTGAGTACCGGTTGGTTTCACCAGGCCACCGGTATCGGTGACAATATTACCGACGCTCGAAACCACCTGGCCGACACCGCCTAACGCTGGCGCAGACGTACCGACATGGTTGCCCGCGCCACTGACGGTTGTGCCCACTTGAGTCAGCAGGTTGTTCACCGGCGCGCCTAATCCGGTGGTGGTTCCAACGCCTTGCGTCACGCCCTGTACGCCTGAAAGCGTGTTATTCACGACCGAGGTCACGCCAGTGGTTGCCGCAGTGACACCGGGGCTTTGCAGGGTGCTGGTTAACCCTGTACCCGTGCCGCTAACGATTTGGCCTGTGCTATTAACCACGTTACCGACCACGCCAGTGACACCGCCGACTGGGGTTCCCGATGTGCTGGAGGAGAGCGTATTACCCACCCCAGAAACCGTATTGCCGAGTACGGTGACTGTGCTGGTTGTGCCTTGTAATGTCGTCCCTACGCCGTTGGCGTTAGACGAATTACCCACCCCATTGGTGATGCCCGTCCCCAGCGTATCCACGGCGTTACCGACGCCGCTGACGGTAGTTGAAATCGTTGATGTGACAGGGTTATTGCCCGTGGTTGTGGTTAATTGGCTACCGAGGCCGCTCAGCGTATCGCCTACGCCAGAGACTGTTTTACCGGCATCGCCCAGAATATTATTCCCGGCGCTTTGGCCAGTGCCGCCGCCTGTGTTGCCGCCGCCGTTATTTCCACCACCATTATTCCCACCGCCGTTGTTGCCGCCGCCGCCATTATTTCCACCGCCGCTGCCATCACCGCCGCTGCCGTCACCACCACCACTACCATCTCCGTTGCCAGAACCGCTACCCACCGTGGAGCCGTTTTTGGCCGTAGTATGAGAACCCCCGCCGCTTCCACTACAGGCAGAGAGAGAGAATGCAATCAGCACCGCCACTGCAATTATGCTTAAGTGGCTAACGTTATTAGAGGCCATAACAATACTCCACTAGTTAAAACGCCGAGTGGCGTATTGATCAGTGTAAGTAGTAATTTAAGACTTGCATGGGCTGTTTTTTTTCATACGAAAGGACGAAAAAGTTGATTTAACTTAAGCAGTAAGAGCGCTTGATAGAAAAAATAATATGCGCTTATGAAACATATCGTTACTTAAAATTTAACATAGTAAGCCGCAGTGAATAATAGATGTGAATATGTAGTGGGAATGAAATAGCGTGAAGAATTGAGAGTATTCTTAGGTATGTGTTAAATGCAGTTTTCTTTTTAATTTTGATTAAATAACAACAATGATCACGGAAAAATACCGGCCCCGAAATTCGAGGCCGGTATATCGTATATTAATGGGTTTCTTGCCAGGCGAGTTCAATTTCTTCCGCGAGGATTTTGACTCCGGCTTCAATTTTATCCAGATCAGGCACATAGTTCATTCGCATACACTGATGCGTATGCGGCCACGGTTTGTCCAGACCTGGGAAGAAGTAGTCGCCAGGCACCATCAGCACGCCGCGTTTTTTCAGGCGCTGGTAGAGCACTTCGGTGGTAATGGGCAAGTCTTTAAACCACAGCCACAGGAAAATGGCCCCTTCCGGTTTATGGATCAAGCAGCGATCTTCCGGCAAGTAGCGGCGGATGGTGGCGATGGTGTCCTGTACGCGTTGGTAATAGAACGGTTTAATCACCGTATCAGACAGGCGCAGCAGATCGCGACGTTTGATCATTTCGCACATGATAGCTGGCCCAATACCGCCTGGCGCGAGGCTGATAATCCCGTTCATGTTGCTGATAGCCGTGATGATTTTCTCGTTGGCGATGATAATCCCGCAGCGACTTCCCGGCAGGCCAAGTTTAGACAGGCTCATGCACAGCACAATGTTCTGGTTCCACAGCGGGCGCACTTCGCTAAAGATAATGCCAGG
>JBOFJM010000712.1:0-3755 GCA_051656825.1 Kluyvera sp. | reverse complement strand
GATCTTGCGCTCATTTTACCTAATAACACTACACCATTTATTGTCAGCGATGCTGGCTTCAAAGTGCCATGGTATACATCAGTTGAATACGGTTGGTACTGGCTAAGTCGAGTCAGAGGGAACGCGAAATTTGCAGATCTAGGTGCCGATAGTTTTCACTATGTCAGTGAGATAAATGCCATTGCCTCAAGTAAAGCAAAAATGCTAGGAGGTTATAAAAAGCTAACCAAGAGTAGCTCGATTTCATGCCAGTTCACGCTGTATAAATCTCGTTCGGTGGGCAGAAAGAATCAGCGTTCTACACGAACAGATTGTCATCATTACTCACCAAAGGTTTACTCTGCCTCAGTAAAGGAGTCATGACGGGTACTTGCTACTAACTTACCGGCAGGACAGGTATGAGAACACCAAAGCAACTCGTGCGAATCTACGCTAAGCGCATGCAAATAGAAAAAACGTAAAGGGATTCGGGTTACGGCATAGCCGAACCAGTAATCCCAAACGCTTTGACATCATGTTGTTGATTGCCCTCATGCTCCAACTCACTTTTTGGCTCGCAGGGGGGTCATGCCAAGCAGCAAGGTTAGGATAAACACTTCCAAGCCAATACCATCAGAGAACAGAATGTACTCTCAATAGTTCGTTTAGGCATGGAAGTATTGAGGCGTTTGGACTATAAGATAACAAGGGAAGAACTGCTAGCTGCTGCAAAAATAGTTGCTTAAAACCTAATCAAACATGGCTATGCGCAGGGAGAATTATGAGGATAGCTTTCAGCTCTTTGCAGGCTTTTCCGCAACCCTTCAATCTGCTCTGTCACCTGCTCATCTTTGATGATTCAGCCCAGAATGCAAGTGCTCGCTCTCCATGCGGGAGTTGGAAAGATCGTTCGCGAGTGAAATCAGCTGCACCTGATGTTTTTCCAGCTCAGCTTTCACGCGTGCGATTTCATTTTCCTTTTGTTCAAGCTCACTTTCCTTCTGCCCGATCTCGCGCTGCTTTTGCTGAAGCAGTTCCTCAAGATCAGCAATACGCTGTTCACTTTCATGGCGAAGTTGTGCGATTTGCGCATCCTGTTGCGCACGTATTGCGTCCAGTCTTTCGATGCTTCCATTAAGTCCGTCGAAATCAAATATGGCTAATTTAGCGCGGCGGGACTCATATTCAAGGCGCCCCTGGAGATCGAGCACGATAGGCAGGAAAACTTCCGAGGCATAAGGTAGTGCGGAATCAATGCCATAGTCAGGATCAAACTGCGCGATACTCTGTTCGATTTTACGCTCTATGGCGGCATAGTCTGAAGGCGAAACCCAATAACTGTCTAATAAAAAAGCGATCAGTTTTTTTTGCCAGCTATCCATATAGCGGGGCGCTTCGCTGAAAATAGCATCGATATCCTCCAGTGAAGCGATCGAATTGGCGGCCGCAAACCACTCGCTTTTCCCCGCCGCATAAACCGCTGCGCCATCAATCAACGCTTCGATACCTACCCCAGAGTTTACCGTCATCACGGCCTTGGCATGCTCAATCAGCGTATGCACATTAAGGTTAACAACCTTAACCTGCGGGTTATCTTCCGTCAGTTGTTGAAGCGTTCTTTTCACGGCAACGGAAGGACAAAATGGATGGCGCTTTACCAGCAGCGTAGTGCCGGTTCGGCGGGCCGCTTCCGCCGCTCTTTTAAGCATGTCCAGCATATTGAAAGGGCTGAACTGGCTAACAGGATCGTTAGAAACCTGGAGAGGGAAAAAGATATATTCCGCGGGCAGTTCGACATCTTGTTCATCCGGCTGCGGATATTTAGATATCCGTTTCTCTTTAAATTGTCGGCGATATTTTTCAATCACCTCTTCAGCATGCTTATCACTGATAGCGGAAATTTCTTGCCGCTTGCGCGGTAGGTTAGTAATTTCCGCCCAACCGGAATAACCATACCGGTCAATGCCAAAAAGGGGGGTCACCGGTGCTTCTTTCAGATGCCAGACATTTTTCTCTTTGCCAAAAGAGTGGTAGGAGAAAACCAATGCTCCCTTCTCTGGCTTTCTGGCTGCTCGATCGGCCCCAAAAGGCACCTTTATCAGATGTAACGGAACATTAAATTTGCTAAGTTGAATCAGGAAATTGGCGAAAAAAGTCCGATTCTTCTCTCCGTCAACCGGATTATCGAACCAGGATACGGGTACTTCTACCACTATCTTTTTCAGCATACCTATCTCATACTGTTTTGTTAAAACACCATTACTTTACAGAATAGTTGACGGGATTGCATCAGCCGCCGCGGCTTCCTGGTGTATATCAAAATATCGGTAATGTATCTAACTTAGTGTCACATGTATTTTCCGATAAAAGCACCAATGACTTTTCCATGAAGTTCAACATAGCGGGAAAAGCCGATGCTTCTGCGAGCCAGATGCTTGATTCGAGCTCTCAATGTTAGATTTTTGCGCTCAATTCGTTGAGTAAAGATCTTATCGGTCAGGAGCTTTTCCTTAGGAAGCTCTCTTGCATAGATTCCCCTAACATACCGATGTTAGAGGGAATGAGCAGTGCCAGTAATTCACGGCAAGTTGCATCGGCTCGTGGTGGACCAAAAGTGTAGGCCAGTATCTCCCGTTTTTGTGTAGTACGCATACCAAAGCCTGTGCTGTCGAGCCTTACTACCGATAAAACTCCATTGTTCGTCAAGTTCACAGATAAGCCTCACATCAGCATGAGCCACCGAAGATGATGTTATTCGCCGTGGCGAGAATTTTTTCAAGTCCGTATGATGGTATTGCGAACTCCTGCACCGTTAAAAGCCATTTTCTTGATCTATTCTTTAACACTCGGCTTGCTGGCCTCGTATGAGTAAGCAATTTGAAACACTCGCTAGCAGTCTTGTCAGCGGAACCGATCATATCCTTTCGGGTTCTGTCCATGACGATAAACCAGAGCAGCCTGACAACGGCGACAATGAACGATAATGCTGGCTATGGGTAAACCCAAAAGCCAGCATTATACCTCGAATTCAACCAATTAGAGACATCATCAAAATATCAACATTACAGGTATGTTTCTATAACGACACGCCTCACTGGCTAATGCCGCATACCGGTCCTTTGGCGCAACCCATCCACGATGCCACGCCACAAATAAGAAATATATGCCTTTTTGCCGCTCTGGCCCTTCAGCCAGAAATATTTAATTACCCGAAACCCTATCGACGGCCAGCTGAACGGAGGGCGTTGCACAAAACAGCGCCGGGAAAGAAACAGATTTCTGATCAGATAATACACTTTCCATTGCGGCCTGATGTCACGCCCGGCCAAAGAAATATCATGTACAAATGTTATCTCAGGAGAATAACGGATATTGACGCCTAATTGTGTCAGATAATAACCAAAATAAAGATCGTCGTAATACAGGAATAATTCGTCGCGGATAGCGTTCCAGTGCTCAGCTAATACGCTGTGGGAAAAAATCACGCCGACGAATGACAAGGTTTCCACCGAACAAGGCATGTCATATGCAGGGATAAAGTCAGCGGGTTTTAATGCGTAACGAACATGATCCGCCAGCGAATGGGGAAGGTGCCGGAAAGGCAGGTTCATACGGCAGATATTTCCCTGCATATCCGTGACTCGGCAGCAGAATACCTGATGTGTTTCAGGGAGGGTTGGCAGAATACTTAGCATATTAGCATCCGGATATGCATCATCATCGTAGAAGATAACCCAGTCGTAATCTAGGTGATGCGTGATGTACTCCGCCCCTTT
>JBOFJM010000711.1:0-43988 GCA_051656825.1 Kluyvera sp. | reverse complement strand
ATGAATGTTCCAGGTTGAACATGCTGTCCTACCTGCTCGCGTAATCGTCGTGCCAGCGCTCGTAACAGCAGCCAGTCAGTTTGCCAGATGCGAGGGGTGGCTCTGCTTGCTTTCATACTAACGGTCCTTTTTTTGACGTTTCTAAAACCTGCCGGTTCAGGATATCCAGCAGTAGCTGCAGTACGAATCCGGCTAGCACCATCAGCACACCAGCGATACAAACGGTGCTGATGATAAAAACAGCATGTACCGACTGCTCCATTGAACCGTGGGTAAAAAGCCATTGAAAAGCCAGGAGGAGGTCGGCGCAAAAACCCGATATTGCAAGAGCAGATCCGCCGAAAACCAGCCATTCCAGAGGGTGCGATCGCCTCAGCCAAGAAATCATCGGACTTTGTGCAACCGGATGGTAAATGGCGATAGCGACCTTCGCTAGCACGCCTAGCAGGATCGAGATAAGGCCAACCAACGTTGACATGGTCGCCAGGGCGACGAAATGAATACCAAAATAGTAGCCGTTGATTTCGATGGGGCCTGTGGCAAGCAGCGCAAGGCCGATAGTTCCGAGCAGCAGCAGCATCAATCCGGGGGCCAAATATAGTCTATCCGGAGCGTGGGCAATGAGAAGGCGCAAGTGCCGCCAGCCATCGCGAAACGAGCGTAGATGAGGCGGGCGGTTGCGTTTGTCCGGATAGAGCTTGATCGGCACTTCACGGATGGTGAGGCCCGCACGATGCGCGTTGATGATCATTTCGGAGGCAAATTCCATTCCGGTAGCGTGGGCGGATATCTTCTGGAATGCCTCGCGGGTAAAGGCCCGCATCCCGCAGTGAAAATCACGAATGGGAGAGTGGTAAAGCAGCCGGGCGATGCCCGAGAGCAGCGGGTTACCCAGATAGCGATGCAGAGGAGGCATGGCCCCTGGTTCTATTCCTCCGGCAAATCGATTACCCATCACGAAGTCTGCGCCGCTTTCCAGTGCATCGACAAAAATATCAATCTGGCTCCAGTCGTAGGAGTCATCGGCATCGGCCATGATGAGATACTTACCCTTTGCCGCTCCGGCCGCCGCGTTTATTGCTGCACCATAGCCTTTGATGGGCTGGTGGATGACCCGAGCACCCAGTGATTTTGCAATTTCAACGGATTTGTCCGTTGAACCATTATCCCCAACGATAACTTCACCCTGAATACCTCGACGGTTAAAGGCTGCCATTATTTTATTAATGCAGATGGCAAGCGTCATTTCTTCATTCAGACATGGAATGATTGCTGATATAAATGGGAGTGGGACAGATGAAATTATATCTTCGGGGGCTGAAATGGTCAGTTCAGGAATATATTTAGATGGCTCTGATAAAATATTCGAATGGCCCGATCGATGTAGATTTGTTGTGTGCATAATATTAAGCTCCAATCCATGAGCAGGATTCAGAGCCCATCCTAATGAGCCACTCTATTCGTCATTTTAAACCAAAAGGCACTCACACAAAGCTCGATGGGTCTTTAAAGCCCTGTGTAGTGCGTATGTGCCCATGTTTAAACTGGCTGCAACAATAATGTCTATTAGGATAGGCTCTAACTATTTAATGGGAATATTTCTTTTAATTCATACTATTAATTAATATGCGGGGATATAATCTATCCATTAATATATTATTTATTTGAATGGTATTTATTAATACCATTCAGTTCTTAACTAATGTTATATATTTGAAATTGGATTGAATCGTACAGGAGTGGTCGTTATTAAGTCCAGATCTTGTTAGTTAAAAACCCTGGCTTTCGGCCAGGGTTTTATCAGTCGTCTGCTTTTGTTACTGCGTCAGAACATTACAGCGTGATCACGTCGAATTCGACTTCGGTGTTCACGTCAGCGTCGTAATCCACGCCGTCGAGGCCAAAACCGAACAGGTTCAGGAATTCCTGCTTGTAGCCTGCATAATCGGTTTCTTGCGCCAGGTTTTCAGTGGTGATCAGCGGCCACAGATCGCGACATGCCTGCTGAATGTCTTCGCGCAGTTCCCAGTCATCCATACGGATACGCTGGTTGTCATCAAGCGCCACTTTATCGCCGTACAGGCTGGTGGTCATCAGACGATTGATCTGCTCGATACAACCTTCGTGAATCCCCTGTGCTTTCATCAGCTTGAAGACCATAGAGATGTACAGCGGCATCACCGGAATGGCGGAAGACGCCTGAGTGATAACGGACTTCAGTACCGCAACGTTCGCGGAACCGTTCAGCGGAGCCAGTTGGTTACGCAGTTCACCCGCCGCACGGTCGAGGTCTTCTTTTGCTTTGCCCAGCGCGCCGTGCCAGTAGATTGGCCAGGTCAGGTCGGTACCGATGTAGGAGTAGGCAACGGTTTTCACGCCGTCAGCCAGCACGCCTGCTTCGCTCAGCGCGCCCATCCACAGTTCCCAGTCTTCGCCGCCCATGACGGTGACGGTGTTCTGAACTTCTTCTTCGGTTGCTGGCTCAATGCTGGCGGTGATGATCTGATCTTTGTTGGTATCAATCGCTTTAGAGGTGTAAACCTCACCGATTGGCTTCAGCGCAGAACGGACGATTTCACCGGTTTTCGGCATTTTACGCACTGGGGAAGCCAGCGAGTATACGACCAGGTCAATCTGGCCCAAGTCTTCTTTGATGAGCTTGATCACTTCATCGCGGCATTCGTCAGAGAACGCGTCGCCGTTGATGCTTTTGGAATACAGACCTTCACGTTTGGCCGCTTCGTCGAAGGCGGCAGAGTTATACCAGCCTGCGGAACCTGGTTTGGACTCCGTGCCTAGTTTTTCGAAAAATACGCCGATAGTGGCGGCTCCGCTGCCAAAGGCGGCGGAAATTCTGGATGCAAGGCCGTAACCGGTGGAAGCACCGATCACCAGCACGCGGGAAGGGCCGTTCTCGATTTTCCCGTTTTGCTTAACGTACTCGATCTGTTTTTCCACATTGGCTTTACAGCCAGTCGGATGGGTCGTTGTACAGATGAATCCACGAATCTTTGGTTTGATTATCATAATGATGGCTAATTAAGTTTGTATTTTCGCTGTCAAGTGTGCAATGACACCGTCTGCTCTGGCTTGTTTAACGACATGGTTAACAAACCCCCCACTACAACGGATCGCAACATTATACAGAAAAGGAGCGCCAATACTGAATCTACCACTGATTTTAGCCGTCAGACGCTGGGCCGCAGGACTGAAAAGGGCCATGCGTAAACATGGCCCTGTGGACGTTGAACGCTATTGCAGGTTAGTTCTGATGGGCAAATTCCGCCATAAACTGCAGGATTAGCGCCATTGACACCGCGCCAGGGTCGCAGTGGCCAATAGCCCGCTCACCCAGATTTTTCGCGCGCCCGAAGCGCGCAACCATCGCGCTGGTGCTCTCTGCTCCAGCCATTGCCGCCTGCGCGCAGTGGGTAAGCGCTTCCGACAGCGCTAGCGCAACGTCCGCTTTGGCGCACTCGGCAGCGGCGGCCAGCGCATCGACCATTGTTTTGTCCCCCGACTCGGCCCCGCCGCGCTGGTGGATAGCCTGCATGCCGATCGTCAACCACTCGGCGAGGGTAGCGGTATCCAGCTCAGTACGCCCAGCAAGACCTTTACCCCCAGCGCGGAAAAGGGTACCGAAAATGGCTCCGGAGGCGCCGCCCATGCTGGTCATCAGGCGAGTACCGCTTTGTAGCAGAGCGTCGCCAATATCCGTGGCGGTAAATTCTGGTGCAGCGAGCAGCGCGGAAAGTGCGGTAAAGCCGCGTTTAATGCCTATACCGTGGTCGCCATCGCCAATAACCTGATCGAGTGCGGTCAACCGTGGTTCACTGGCGATCATCCCCTCAGAAACGTACCGCAGGCAGGCGATAAATTGTGTGGTGTCCATCTTAGTTTCTCCAGACGAGGGTGCGGATTGGGTAGTCGTACAGGCGCTGCATCTCGTCGTCCAGCCGCAGCATACTCAGTGAAAAACCGGACATTTCCAGCGAGGTACAGAAATGACCAACCTGCACGTCGTAGGTTTTGATACTGCGCGCCGTCAGCGCCATGCCGACTTTGCGGGTGACCACCATCAGCTCGGTGTTGCTTAGTGCACCGAGGTTGTTGACGCTCACGCACACGCTGTCGCCCTTCGCGAAAGGCAGGTCGTTGCACAGGCGTTCAATCATCATCTCGACCAGCTCATCGCTTTGCGGCATAGGAATACGGCACAGTCCCGGTTCGCCGTGGATGCCAATGCCCAGCTCGATTTCGTTATCGGCCAGCGTGAAGTTAAAGGCATCGGCCTGTGGCAGCGCGCAACCGCTGAGTGCGACGCCAATGGTGCGGGTGTTATGGTTGGCTTTGTTCGCCAGCGCTTCCAGCTCCGGCAGGGCGTAGTGCTCAAACTGGGCTGCGGCGCCGGTCAGCTTGTACAAAAACGCTAGCCCGCCCACGCCACGGCGGTCGGACATTCTTTCCGGCGGCGCCGAGGCAATATCATCCGCGGCGCGTACGGTGCGGCATTCAATCCCTTCTTCAGCAAGGATTTCAGCAGCGATATCAAAGTTCATGCCGTCGCCGGAGTAGTTGCCGTAGAGGAACAGCACGCCGTTGCCCTGATGAACGGCCCGGCTGGCTTCAATGATTTGGTCGGGAGAGGGGGAGGTGAAGACTTCGCCCAGCGCGCAGGCATTGATGCCGCCTTCGCCGACGAACCCGGCAAATGTCGGCTCATGACCGCTGCCACCGCCGCTGACGATAACGGTCTGGCCGTTTTGCGCCATCGTATGATAAACCGCGCAATACTCCGGCAGGGCGTGGATCTTACCGCGCCCGGCGTACACCAGTCCTTCCATAATTTCGCTACGAATATTATCGGTGTTGTTGAAGATCTTTTTGGGTTTCTGCATCGTCACTCCCTCTCGTAAGGTCCTGTTTCTTTAGTGACGATTTTACCTGCGGAGCCCATTTACACCTGGCACCTTTGATACCAATTAATCTCCCGAACCAGGGGCATGACTGGGGGCTGAATGCGTTAACGCTATTCGGCGATTTTGCGTTCCAGCACAATCTTCCAGAATGCATCCACCAACGGTTCATGCAGCCGCTTTTTCTGCACGCAGACGCCTAGCTCGAACGGAGTCTTCTCGTCGCTGCGCTCTAATATCATTACGCGATTACGTACCGGTTCAGGGCTGTTTTCCAACACCACTTCCGGCAGCAGCGCGACGCCGCAGCCGAGCGCGACCATTGAAACCATCGCCTCATGCCCGCCGACTGTCGCATAAATCGAGGGATTACTGATTTTATGGCGGCGGAACCACAGCTCAATGCGACGACGCACTGGCCCCTGATCCGCCATGATAAACGGCACTGTTGACCAGTCCGGTTGCTCGACGGAAATCTGGTTGCGTACCGGGCAAGGCAACGCAGGGGCGATTAACACCACCGCCAGATTCTCCAGCATAGAAAAGGCGACCGCGCCCGGCAACGTTTCTGGCTTACCGGCAATCGCCAGATCGGCTTCTCCTGTAACCACCTTTTCCATCGCATCAGCGGCGTCACCGGTAGTGAGTTTAATTTCAACCGACGGATGCTCAGCGCGAAAGCGATCGAGGATCGGCGGCAGATGGCTGTAGGCGGCGGTTACCGAGCAGAAAATATGTAGCTCGCCGGAAAGCGACGGCCCTTGTTGATCGATAGTGTGGCGCAGTTGCTGATACTGCAACAGCGTCTGCTGGGCAAATACCCGCAGTTCTTCGCCCGCTTCGGTCAGCGTTACCGTACGGTTATCGCGCACAAACAGCGCCTGGCCGAGATCTTCTTCCAGCCGCTGAATCTGCCGTGAAAGCGTAGAAGGACTGACGTGCATCGCCCGTGCGCTACGGCCAAAGTGACGGCTTTCCGCCAGATGCAGGAAGGTTTTCAGATCGCGTAAATCCACAGCTGAGTCTCCGGTTTTCTACGTTGCATAAATTGCAACGTAACGTTGTGAATATATCAATTTCCGCAATAAATTTCCTGTTGTAAGGTGGTTTCATTCTCGCAAAACGCGAACCGAACAATAAGACACACAACATCACGGAGTACACCATCATGGCTAACTACTTTAATACACTGAATCTGCGCCAACAGCTGGCGCAGCTGGGTAAATGTCGCTTTATGGGCCGCGACGAATTCGCCGATGGCGCGAGCTACCTTCAGGGTAAAAAAGTGGTCATCGTCGGCTGTGGCGCTCAGGGTCTGAACCAGGGCCTGAACATGCGTGACTCCGGTCTGGATATCTCCTATGCACTGCGTAAAGAAGCGATTGCCGAGAAGCGCGCTTCATGGCGAAAAGCGACCGAAAACGGTTTCAAAGTCGGGACTTACGAAGAGCTGATCCCACAGGCGGATCTGGTCGTTAACCTGACGCCGGACAAGCAGCACTCTGATGTTGTGCATTCTGTACAACCGCTGATGAAAGATGGCGCAGCGCTGGGCTACTCTCACGGTTTCAACATCGTGGAAGTGGGCGAGCAGATCCGTAAAGACATTACCGTGGTGATGGTGGCACCGAAATGCCCAGGTACTGAAGTGCGCGAAGAGTACAAACGTGGTTTTGGCGTTCCAACCCTGATTGCGGTTCACCCAGAAAACGATCCGAAAGGCGAAGGCATGGCGATCGCCAAAGCCTGGGCGGCAGCCACCGGTGGTCACCGTGCGGGTGTGCTGGAATCCTCTTTCGTTGCGGAAGTGAAATCTGACCTGATGGGCGAGCAGACCATCCTGTGCGGCATGTTGCAGGCCGGTTCTCTGCTGTGCTTCGACAAGCTGGTGGAAGAAGGTACTGACCCGGCATACGCCGAAAAACTGATTCAGTTCGGCTGGGAAACCATCACCGAAGCGCTGAAGCAGGGCGGTATCACCCTGATGATGGACAGGCTGTCTAACCCAGCGAAACTGCGTGCTTACGCGCTGTCCGAACAGTTGAAAGAAATTATGGCACCGCTGTTCCAGAAGCATATGGATGACATCATCTCTGGCGAATTCTCCTCCGGCATGATGGCGGACTGGGCCAACGACGATAAGAAACTGCTGACCTGGCGTGAAGAAACCGGTAAAACCGCGTTTGAAACAGCCCCACAGTTTGACGGTAAAATTGGCGAGCAGGAGTACTTTGATAAAGGCGTGCTGATGATTGCGATGGTAAAAGCGGGCGTTGAGCTGGCATTCGAAACCATGGTGGATTCTGGCATCATCGAAGAGTCTGCGTACTACGAATCACTGCACGAGCTGCCGCTTATCGCCAACACTATCGCCCGTAAGCGCCTGTACGAAATGAACGTGGTTATCTCCGATACCGCAGAATACGGTAACTACCTGTTCTCTTATGCGTGTGTGCCGCTGCTGAAATCGTTTATGGCTGAAGTTCAGCCGGGTGATTTAGGCAAAGCGATTGCTGAAGGCGCGGTTGATAACGCGCAACTGCGTGACGTGAACGAAGCGATTCGCAACCATGCTATCGAGAAAGTCGGGCAGAAACTGCGTGGCTATATGACCGATATGAAGCGTATTACCGTAGCGGGTTAATAAACTTTGTCGGGTGGCGCTTCGCTTACCCGACCTACAAATGTTGCAACGTAGGCCTGATAAGCGAAGCGCCATCAGGCAAAAAAGCCCGGAGGTTTATACTCCGGGCTTTTTCTTAGTTACGGTACAGCACTTTAATAATGTGGTAACCGAACTGAGTGTGCAGCGGGCCGGTTGGCTCCAGCACTGGGCAGGAGAACACCACTTTATCAAACGCCGGAACCATCTGGCCCTGACGGAATTCGCCTAAATCACCGCCGCGTTTGCCTGATGGGCAAATAGAATGCTTCTTCGCCAGCTTGCCGAAATCGGCACCGTTTTTGATTTGTTCCAGAAGATCGAGAGCCAGTTTCTCTTCTTTAACAAGGATATGGACTGCTGCTGCTGTTTTTGCCATGGTTTGTGCTCTGAGTTGAGTGATAAATCAGGGCGCAATAGTAGCATGTTATCCACGGTCTTCGGCGATGGGCTATGACCGATCCTCCTGGCGCGACTTTCTGCTACAATCCACAGCCCCCGTGTTTACAGATTGAGCAATATTCCTATGCGTTTAAACCCCGGCCAACAACATGCTGTCGAATTCGTTACCGGCCCCTGCCTGGTGCTGGCGGGCGCTGGCTCCGGCAAAACACGCGTGATAACCAACAAAATCGCTCACCTGATTCGCGTTTGTGGTTATCAGGCGCGCCACATCGCGGCGGTGACGTTTACCAATAAAGCGGCGCGTGAAATGAAAGAGCGTGTCGGGCAAACGCTGGGGCGTAAAGAAGCGCGCGGGCTGATGATCTCCACATTCCACACGTTGGGGCTGGATATCATCAAACGCGAATATGCTGCGCTGGGGATGAAATCTAACTTCTCGTTGTTCGACGATACCGATCAGGTTGCGTTGCTTAAAGATCTGACCGAAGGGCTTATCGAAGACGATAAAGTGGTGTTGCAACAGCTGATCTCGACGATCTCCAACTGGAAAAACGATCTTAAAACACCGGCGCAGGCGGCCGCTATGGCGAAGGGCGAGCGTGACAGAATTTTTGCCCACTGCTATGGCCTGTACGATGCGCATATGAAAGCGTGCAACGTGTTGGACTTTGACGACCTGATTCTGCTGCCGACGCTGCTGCTGCAGCGTAATGAAGAGGTGCGCGAGCGCTGGCAGAACAAAATCCGCTACCTGCTGGTGGATGAATATCAGGACACCAACACCAGTCAGTATGAGCTGGTAAAACTGCTGGTAGGGCAACGTGCGCGTTTTACCGTGGTTGGCGACGACGACCAGTCGATCTACTCCTGGCGTGGTGCGCGCCCGCAGAACCTGGTATTGCTGAGCCAGGATTTCCCGGCGTTACAGGTGATTAAGCTGGAGCAGAACTACCGCTCATCGGGGCGTATCCTGAAAGCGGCAAACATTCTTATCGCCAATAACCCGCACGTGTTTGAAAAACGCCTGTTCTCCGAACTGGGCTACGGCACTGAACTCAAAGTGCTGAGCGCCAATAATGAAGAGCATGAAGCGGAGCGCGTGACGGGCGAACTGATTGCCCATCACTTCGTGAATAAGACCCAATATAAGGATTACGCGATCCTCTATCGCGGTAACCACCAGTCGCGGGTGTTTGAAAAATTCCTGATGCAGAACCGCATCCCGTACAAAATCTCTGGCGGCACGTCATTCTTCTCACGCCCAGAGATCAAAGACCTGCTGGCGTATTTGCGTGTGCTAACCAACCCGGATGACGACAGCGCTTTCCTGCGTATCGTGAATACGCCGAAGCGCGAGATTGGCGCCGCGACGCTGCAAAAACTGGGCGAGTGGGCGATGACGCGTAACAAAAGCATGTTCGCCGCCAGTTTTGATATGGGGCTGACCCAAATGCTCACCGGGCGTGGCTATGAGTCGCTAACGCGCTTTACCCACTGGTTGGGTGAAGTTCAGCGCCTGGCGGAGCGTGAGCCGATTGCTGCCGTGCGCGACCTGATTCACGGCATTGATTACGAGTCCTGGCTGTTTGAAACTTCGCCTAGCCCGAAAGCCGCTGAAATGCGCATGAAAAACGTCAACACGCTGTTTGGCTGGATGACGGAAATGCTCGAAGGCAGTGAGCTAGAAGAGCCGATGACGCTGACTCAGGTGGTGACCCGCTTTACGCTGCGCGACATGATGGAACGCGGAGAGAGTGAGGAAGAGCTGGATCAAGTGCAACTGATGACGCTACATGCGTCAAAAGGGCTGGAGTTCCCGTATGTTTTCCTCGTGGGGATGGAAGAGGGACTGCTGCCGCACCAAAGCAGTATTGATGAAGACAACGTCGATGAAGAGCGTCGCCTGGCTTACGTGGGGATCACTCGTGCGCAGAAAGAGCTGATTTTTACTCTCTGTAAAGAGCGCCGTCAGTACGGCGAACTGGTGCGCCCGGAGCCGAGCCGCTTCCTGCTGGAATTACCGCAAGATGATCTGATTTGGGAGCAGGAGCGCAAAGTGGTGACGCCGGAGGAGCGGATGCACAAAGGGCAGACCAACGTCGCGAACATTCGTGAAATGCTGGCGAAGGCGAAGAAATCATAACCGAGCGGTGTGTGGTAGTAAGCCGGATCGGACGCGATGCGCCGCCATCCGGCATTTAGCTCGTTATTGTATGGTTAGCGGCCAGTGGATATAACTTTGCCACTGGCACTCTTGCTGAACCATCTCTCTGCCCAGCGGATGCCGCTCAAGCCAGCCTTCTGGCAGCGTTAGTGTCATATTTTCACCATCGACAACCAGAGTGATGGCAGGCAGTAAATCGTCACGGCGGCGGCTGGCAAACAGAATCGCCAAACGCAGTAGCCGACAAAGATGCGCCGCCACGCGCGCTGGTACGGCATTTTGTTGGTGCAATGACGGCAGATTGATGGTGTTGGTCTGGTTAAGTAGCAGGGTGGCGAGCAGCTTTTTCTGCGCAGGCGTAAAGCCTGGCAAATCGAGATTACGCACCAGATAAGCCGCATGTTGCGGTGCTTGCTTGAAATCGACGCTCAGGCCAATTTCGTGCAGCGCACAGGCGCTGAGCAGCAGTTCGCAGCTTAATGACTCCAGTTCCCAGCTATCACTCACCTGATCGATAAAGTTTGCCGCCAACTGCGCGACGCGGTTGGCCTGCTCAATATCAACCATAAAGCGGCGCTGAATATTGCGCAGCGTACGGCTGCGAATGTCTTCATCGACCGCCAGATGCAACATCCCGTATACCAGCCCTTCGCGCAGTGCGCCACCGGCTAAGGTCATACTCTGAATGTTGAGTTCGGTGAAGATAGCAATCAGGATAGCCAACCCGCTTGGGAAAACCAGCGCTCGTTCAAGCGTCAGGCCTTCAATCTCCAGCTCTTCCAGACGCCCGCATTGAATCGCGCGTTGTTTCAGTTGCTGAAGTTTGGCGAGGGTAATGCGTTCATCCATCCCCTGCGCCATCATGATTTCTTGCAGCGCCTGAACCGTGCCGGAAGCGCCAACGCATACCCGCCAACCGTGATGGCGTAGTTCATCGGCAACGGGCTGCAATACTTCGCGCGCGGCACGTTCAGCCTCGTCGAAATTTTCCTGCGCCAGATTGCGATCGGCAAAGTAGCGTTCAAGCCATGTGACACAGCCCATCGAAAGGCTAAACAGCGAGGTCGTTTGCGCACCGATACCTGTGACCAGTTCGGTACTGGCCCCGCCGATATCAACCACCAGGCGACGATCGTCGCCGCCGGTCGTATGCGCAACACCCTGATAAATCAGGCGCGCTTCTTCTTCACCGCGAATAACCTGCACCGGGCAGCCGAGGATTTCCTGCGCCTTATCGAGAAAGTCCTGTGCGTTGACGGCGAGACGCAATGTGGCGGTCGCAACGACGCGGATTTGTGCCTGAGGGATATCCTGTAAGCGCTCAGCAAACAGGCGCAGGCATTGCCACCCGCGCTCCATCGCTTCTGCCGACAGAATATTATCGCTGCTGAGGCCAGCAGCCAGACGAACTTTGCGCTTGATGCGCGTCAGTGTCTGAATACTTCCAGCCACCTCGCGGACGACCAGCATATGAAAACTATTGGAACCAAGGTCTATAGCTGCATAAAGCGAGGTGGAGCTGGGCATATTTTTTAACCTGAACGACGACGATTACGTGGCGCACCCGAGCGACGTGGCCCGTTGCCCTGACGAACGCGCGTCAGACGTAACGGTTTCGGCAGGTCGGTTAACAGCGCATCCGGGTTATACTTGCTGACCGGAATAGAGTGACCCGTGTAGGCCTCAATCGCCGGTAAATTCAGTGCGTATTCTTCACAAGCCAGGCTGATCGAGTGACCGCTTGCGCCCGCGCGACCCGTACGACCAATACGGTGAACGTAGTCTTCGCAGTCATCCGGCAGGTCATAGTTAAAGACGTGCGTAACCGCAGGAATATGCAGGCCACGGGCTGCAACGTCCGTTGCGACCAGAATATCAATGTCGCCGCTGGTGAAATCTTCGAGGATACGCAGACGTTTTTTCTGCGCCACGTCGCCGGTCAGCAGACCTACGCGATGGCCGTCGGCCGCCAGGTGGCCCCAGATATCTTCACAACGGTGTTTAGTATTCGCGAAAATAATCGCACGGTCTGGCCATTCTTCTTCCAGCAGCGTTTGCAGCAAACGCATCTTCTCTTCATTAGAAGGGTAGAACAGCTCTTCTTTAATACGGTGGCCAGTTTTCTGCTCCGGCTCGACTTCCACGTACTCGGCATTGTTCATTTGTTCGAACGCCAGTTCACGAACGCGGTAAGAGAGGGTTGCGGAGAACAGCATGTTCAGGCGCTGGTTGGTCGGCGGCATACGGCGGAACAGCCAACGGATATCTTTAATAAAGCCCAGATCGTACATGCGATCGGCTTCGTCCAGTACCACCACCTGAATCGCGCCCAGGTTGATGTGGTTCTGTTTTGCATAATCAATAAGACGGCCAGTGGTGCCGATAAGAATATCGACGCCGCTTTCCAGCACTTTCAGCTGTTTGTCATAGCCGTCGCCGCCGTAAGCCAGGCCCAGCTTCAGGCCTGTGGCCTGAGCCAGCGGCTCGGCGTCGGCGTGAATCTGTACTGCCAGCTCACGGGTCGGTGCCATAATTAAGGCACGCGGTTGGTTCACCTGGCGTTCAGCAATTGCCGGATGAGAAAGAAGATAATGAAACGTTGACGTCAGAAACGCCATCGTTTTCCCGGTACCGGTTTGCGCCTGTCCAGCCACATCACGACCAGCAAGCGTCAGCGGCAAAGCCAGCGCCTGAATGGGCGTGCAATTATAAAACCCTTTTTTTTCAAGGGCTTCAACCACTTTAGGGTGCAGGGCGAAGTCGGAAAACTTCTGTTCAGTTAAATGTGTTTTGCTCATAGTGTGGTAGAATATCAGCTTACTATTGCATTAAGAAAGCGTATCCGGTGAAATAACGTCAACCTTTGTTGGCGAAGTCAACATCAACACCTCGTTGGTTAATGCTACACCAACACACCAGGCTTATTCCTGTGGAGTTAAATATGAGCGATAAAATTATTCACCTGACTGACGACAGTTTTGACACGGACGTACTCAAGGCTGACGGGCTGACACTCGTCGATTTCTGGGCAGAGTGGTGTGGTCCGTGCAAAATGATCGCCCCGATTCTGGATGAAATCGCCGAGGAGTATCAGGGTAAACTGACCGTTGCTAAACTGAACATCGATCAGAACCCAGGCACTGCACCGAAGTATGGCATCCGTGGTATCCCGACGCTGCTGCTGTTCAAGAACGGCGAAGTTGCAGCAACTAAAGTTGGCGCACTGTCTAAAGGCCAGCTGAAAGAGTTCCTCGACGCTAACCTGGCGTAAGAAATTCGAGGTCGGCGTCCCGTGTTCGAATGCTCTTTATCCTTCAGGCAGCCCATGCTTTGGCGGCTTGAAGGATGAAGTGTATTATTTAGGCAGAACTCTGGACGCCCGGCTTCAGTCGTGCTAAGTTAAGTTTGACTTCGTTTTAAACATACCTTGTTTGAATCTTGTTTTATCCAAACCTCCCGTTGTGTTGTATGGCGTCAGAGGTTGAAAAAATTCCAGGCTTGTCACTCTTTCCGTCTTGTCGTTTCAGTTCTGCGTACTCTCCTGTGACCAGACAGCGAACAGACATGAGTTGATGGCCGTAAACAGGCACGGATGACCCTGCCATACCATTCACAAATTAAGTTCGAGATTTACCCCGAGTTTAAGAACCCACACCATTATGAATCTTACCGAATTAAAGAATACGCCGGTTTCTGAGCTGATCACTCTCGGCGAAAATATGGGCCTGGAAAACCAGGCTCGTATGCGCAAGCAGGACATCATTTTTGCCATCCTGAAGCAGCACGCAAAGAGTGGCGAAGATATCTTTGGCGACGGTGTGCTGGAGATTTTGCAGGATGGATTTGGTTTCCTCCGTTCCGCAGACAGCTCCTACCTCGCCGGCCCCGATGATATCTACGTTTCCCCTAGCCAAATCCGTCGTTTCAACCTCCGCACTGGTGACACCATATCTGGTAAGATTCGTCCTCCGAAAGAGGGTGAGCGTTACTTTGCGCTGTTGAAAGTTAACGAAGTTAACTACGATAAGCCGGAAAACTCGCGCAACAAGATCCTGTTTGAGAACTTAACCCCGCTGCACGCAAACTCTCGTCTGCGTATGGAACGTGGTAACGGTTCTACCGAAGACTTAACCGCTCGCGTCCTTGACCTGGCCTCGCCAATTGGTCGTGGTCAGCGTGGTCTGATTGTGGCACCGCCGAAAGCCGGTAAAACCATGCTGCTGCAAAACATTGCACAGAGCATTGCCTACAATCACCCAGACTGCGTACTGATGGTACTGCTGATTGACGAACGTCCAGAAGAAGTGACCGAGATGCAGCGTCTGGTGAAAGGTGAAGTGGTTGCTTCTACCTTTGACGAACCTGCATCCCGCCACGTTCAGGTCGCGGAAATGGTTATCGAGAAAGCGAAACGTCTGGTTGAACATAAAAAAGACGTTATCATTCTGCTCGACTCCATTACCCGTCTGGCACGTGCTTACAACACCGTGGTTCCGGCTTCCGGCAAAGTGTTGACCGGTGGTGTGGACGCCAACGCCCTGCACCGTCCGAAGCGCTTCTTCGGTGCGGCTCGTAACGTTGAAGAGGGTGGTAGCCTGACTATCATCGCAACCGCGCTTATCGATACCGGCTCTAAAATGGATGAAGTTATCTATGAAGAGTTCAAAGGTACCGGCAACATGGAACTGCACCTCTCGCGTAAAATCGCTGAAAAACGCGTCTTCCCGGCTATCGACTACAACCGTTCCGGTACCCGTAAAGAAGAGCTGCTCACGACTCCTGAAGAGCTGCAAAAAATGTGGATCCTGCGCAAAATCATTCACCCAATGGGCGAAATTGACGCGATGGAGTTCCTCATCAATAAACTGGCAATGACCAAAACTAACGACGACTTCTTCGACATGATGAAACGTTCGTAAAATTCGATTTTTGCCGATGAACGCCACACTTTTGTGTGGCGTTTTTGTTTTTAGGACTTCCGGCGATAGGGGCTCTCATTTTTTTCACGGACAATTGTGGTTTGCGGCTACAATATAATTAGTTTGTAAAACCGGTTATAAATCAGGCGAGTTTCCCCAATAATCATCAGGCTTCCTCTTCTGATGAGTTGCTATCGTGGGTATACTTTCGCTATTAATATTCGCAGCGAGTATAAATTGTGAGTTTACTGACCGTCGGTACTGATTTGATCAGTATTTTTTTGTTCACGACCGTATTCCTTTTTTTCGCCCGCAGAGCGGCTAAAAAGGTCGGTTTGGTGGACAGACCAAATTTCCGTAAACGTCACCAGGGGCTTATACCGCTCGTGGGCGGTATCTCGGTTTACGCTGGGATCTGCTTAACTTTCGCTATTGCAGATTACTACATTCCTCACGCATCCCTTTATCTCGCCTGTGCAGGCGTTTTAGTGTTTGTGGGCGCCCTGGACGACCGCTATGACATCAGCGTTAAAATCCGTGCAACCATTCAGGCGCTGATTGGTATTGTGATGATGACGGCGGGAAACCTGTATCTGCGTAGCCTCGGTTATATCTTTGGTTCGTGGGAGCTTGTTCTCGGCCCATTTGGTTTCTTCCTCACCTTATTTGCTGTGTGGGCGGTGATTAATGCCTTCAATATGGTTGATGGCATTGATGGGCTGTTGGGCGGTTTATCGAGCGTCAGTTTTGGCGCGATTGGCCTGATTCTGTGGTTCGATGGGCAGACGAGCCTGGCGATGTGGTGTTTTGCCATGATCGCCGCCATCCTGCCGTATATCATGCTGAACCTGGGCGTGCTGGGCCGCCGCTATAAAGTCTTTATGGGCGACGCCGGCAGCACGCTGATTGGCTTCACCGTTATCTGGATCCTGCTGGAAACAACGCAAGGGACTCATCACCCGATTAGCCCAGTAACGGCGCTGTGGATTGTGGCTATTCCGCTGATGGATATGGTCGCGATTATGTATCGCCGTCTGCGCAAGGGCATGAGCCCGTTCTCTCCCGATCGCCAGCATATCCACCATCTGATTATGCGCGCCGGTTTTACCTCCCGTCAGGCGCTGGTACTGATCACCGCCGCCGCCGCGCTGCTTGCGGCTATCGGCGTTGCGGCTGAATACACTCGCGTAGTGCCTGAGTGGGTGATGCTGCTACTATTCCTGCTGGCTTTTTGTTTCTACGGTTACTGCATCAAGCGAGCCTGGAAAGTGGCGCGTTTTATTAAACGCATGAAGCGCAGAATCCGTCGCAACAGCGGAAACAATCCAAAATTAACCAAGTAAAACTGGGGTAGTAATGACACAACCATTACCGGAAGCACGGTTAGCAAGTGCGGAGAATGAACTGGATATTCGTGGCCTGTTTCGCGTGTTGTGGTCGGGAAAACATTGGATTATTGGCTTTGCGGTGTTATTCGCCGCGCTAGTGCTGATTTATACCTTTTTTGCCCGACAGGAATGGAGCACCACGGCGATTACTGATCGCCCAACCGTCAATATGTTGGATGGGTACTATTCGCAGCAGCAGTTCCTGCGCAACCTGGACGTTAAGGTCAATCCAACGACGGTGACACCGCCATCGGTGATGGACGAAGTGTACAAAGAGTTCGTGATGCAACTGTCCTCCTGGGACACCCGCCGTGATTTCTGGCTGCAAACGGACTATTACAAACAGCGGATGGTGGGCAACTCGCGCGCCGATGCCGCGCAGTTGGATGATTTGATTAACAATATTCAATTTATCCCCGGCGATGTGCAGAAAAACGTTAGCGACAGCGTGAAACTGACAGCGGAAACTGCGCAGGATGCGAATAATCTGCTGCGCCAATATGTGGCTTTCGCCAGCCAGCGTGCCGCAGGGCATCTGAACGATGAACTGAAAGGCGCATGGGCCGCGCGTACCATTCAGGTTAAAGCGCAGGTGAAGCGCCAGGAGGAGGTCGCGCAGGCGATTTTCAGCCGCCGGATGCACAGCATTGAAGCCGCGCTGAAGATTGCGCAGCAGCACAATATTAACCGCAGTGTGACGGATGTTCCGGCCGATGAATTACCGGACTCCGAGCTATCCCTGCTGGGCCGTCCAATGCTGCAAGCGCGTCTGGAAAATCTCCAGGCCGTCGGGCCGACCTTTGACCTGGATTACGATCAGGCTCGCGCAATGCTGACGACGCTTAACGTCGGGCCTACGTTGGCACCTAGTTTTCAAACCTATCGCTATTTACGCACACCGGAGGAGCCGGTAACGCGTACCAGCCCACGCCGTGCATTTCTGATGGTGATGTGGGGTATTGTCGGTGGATTAGTGGGTGCAGGGGTGGCGCTGGCGCGTCGTCGCCCGCAGTAAAAACCCATCAATGATGAATGGGCGATGGGCCAGTTTCATCTTAAGAAGAGAATCGATGTGAAAGTTCTGACTGTATTTGGCACTCGCCCGGAGGCTATCAAAATGGCCCCTCTGGTGCATGAGCTAGCAAAGGACCCTCATTTTGAGGCAAGAGTCTGCGTCACGGCGCAGCATAGGGAAATGCTTGATCAGGTGCTAAACCTCTTCTCCATCGTTCCGGATTATGATCTCAATATCATGAGCCCAGGACAGGGGTTAACTGAAATAACCTGCCGTATTTTGCAGGGGTTAAAACCGATTCTGGAGTCTTTCAAACCGGACGTTGTGTTAGTTCATGGCGACACGACGACCACTGCCGCCGCAAGCCTGGCGGCATTTTATCAGCGCATTCCCGTTGGGCACGTTGAAGCGGGGCTGCGCACTGGCGACCTCTACTCGCCGTGGCCGGAAGAAGCGAACCGTACATTAACGGGGCATCTGGCGATGTACCATTTCGCGCCAACTGAAAATTCCCGGCAAAATCTGCTGCGCGAAAACCTGCCGGATACCCGTATTTTCGTCACCGGCAACACGGTGATTGATGCCTTACTGTGGGTGCGCGACCGAGTCGTAAATGACGAAACGTTGAGCGCAGAGCTGAACCAGCGTTACCCGTTTTTGAGTAACGGCAAAAAGATGATCCTGGTGACTGGGCATCGCCGTGAGAGCTTCGGTCAAGGGTTTGAGCAGATTTGTCATGCGCTGGCGGAGATCGCGGCGAGCAACCCGAGCCTCCAGATTGTCTATCCGGTGCACCTGAATCCCAATGTCAGCGAGCCGGTGAAGCGTATTCTCGGCCATGTCGAGAACGTCATACTGATCGACCCGCAGGATTACCTGCCGTTTGTCTGGCTGATGAACCACGCGTGGCTGATTCTGACCGACTCTGGCGGCATTCAGGAAGAGGCGCCGTCGCTGGGTAAACCGGTGCTGGTGATGCGTGAAACCACAGAGCGCCCGGAAGCGGTAGACGCTGGCACGGTGCGGTTGGTGGGCACTAATCGCCAACGCATTGTGGATGAGGTGACGCGCTTACTACGCGATGACGAAGAATATCAACGAATGAGCCGAGCCCATAACCCTTACGGGGACGGTCAGGCATGTGAACGAATTTTATCAGCATTAAAAAATAATCA
The DNA here is from genome assembly GCA_051656825.1 of Kluyvera sp. Lineage (GTDB taxonomy): Bacteria > Pseudomonadota > Gammaproteobacteria > Enterobacterales > Enterobacteriaceae > Kluyvera. The sequence goes on along the minus strand of JBOFJM010000711.1, from coordinate 25,344 downwards.
GGTAACGTTATGAGTTTTTCAACCCTCTCGGTGATCGGCCTGGGCTATATCGGCCTTCCCACAGCGGCAGCGTTTGCCTCACGGCAAAAGCAGGTAGTGGGTGTGGATATCAATCAAAACGCGGTAGATACCATCAACCGTGGTGAAATTCATATTGTTGAACCCGATCTCGACAGGGTGGTAAAAACGGCGGTGGCGGACGGATTCTTACGCGCCACCACTACGCCGGAAGAGGCAGATGCCTACCTGATTGCCGTGCCGACGCCGTTTAAAGGCGATCACGAGCCGGATATGGTTTACGTCGAAGCGGCGGCCCGCTCGATTGCGCCAGTGCTGAAAAAAGGCGCGCTGGTGATTCTTGAATCGACTTCCCCGGTTGGCGCAACCGAGCTGATGGCGGGGTGGCTGGCGGAGATGCGTCCAGACTTAACCTTCCCGCAGCAGGTGGGTGAACAGGCAGATATTAATATTGCCTACTGCCCAGAGCGCGTACTGCCGGGTCAGGTGATGGTTGAGCTTATCAAGAATGACCGCGTGATTGGCGGTATGACGCCGGTGTGCTCCGCGCGCGCCAGCGAGCTGTACAACATTTTCCTCGAAGGCGAATGCGTGGTAACCAACGCGCGCACGGCGGAAATGTGCAAGCTGACCGAAAACAGCTTCCGCGATGTAAACATCGCGTTTGCTAACGAACTGTCGCTTATCTGTGCCGAACAGGGAATTAACGTCTGGGAACTGATTCGCCTGGCGAACCGCCACCCGCGCGTCAACATTCTCCAGCCTGGTCCTGGCGTTGGCGGGCACTGCATCGCCGTCGATCCCTGGTTCATTGTGGCGCAAAACCCAGAGCAGGCGCGCCTGATTCGCATGGCCCGTGAAGTCAACGACTACAAACCGTTGTGGGTCATCGATAAAGTGAAAGCGAACGTTGCCGACTGCCTCGCTGCCAGCAACAAGCGCGCCAGCGAACTGAAAATTGCCTGCTTTGGCCTGGCGTTTAAACCTAATATTGATGATCTGCGCGAAAGCCCAGCGATGGAAATCGCGGAGCTGATTGCCCAATGGCACAGTGGCGAAACGCTGGTCGTTGAACCGAATATTCATCAGTTGCCGAAAAAACTCGATGGGCTGTGCTCGCTGGTATCGGTAGATACCGCGCTCGCCAGCGCCGATGTGATAGTTATGCTGGCCGATCACGCCCAGTTTAAAGCGATTCACGGCGACGTCATTACCCAGCAGTACGTGGTGGATACCAAAGGAGTCTGGCGTTGAAACGGATTCTGGTCACCGGCGGCGCGGGCTTTATCGGCTCGGCGGTAGTGCGCCATATCATCAACCACACGCCAGATAGCGTGGTGGTGGTTGATAAGCTCACCTACGCAGGTAACCTGGCATCACTGGCTCCGGTGGTGAGCGATGCCCGCTTTGCCTTCGAACAGGTGGATATTTGCGATCGCGCGGCGCTGAACCGTGTATTCGACCAGTATCGCCCGGATATCGTCATGCATCTGGCGGCGGAAAGCCACGTTGACCGCTCCATCGACGGTCCGGCGGCGTTTATTGAAACCAATATCGTCGGCACTTACACGCTGCTGGAGGCCGCGCGAGCCTATTGGTCTGCGCTGGAAAGCGACGCCAAAGCGGCGTTCCGCTTCCACCATATTTCGACCGATGAAGTGTACGGCGACCTGCACTCGGCGGAGGATTTCTTTACCGAAACCACGCCGTATGCGCCAAGCAGCCCGTATTCGGCCTCGAAGGCCAGCAGTGACCATTTAGTGCGCGCCTGGCTGCGCACTTACGGCCTGCCCACGCTTATCACCAACTGCTCGAACAACTACGGCCCTTACCACTTCCCGGAAAAGCTGATCCCGCTGACTATCCTCAACGCGCTGGCGGGGAAACCGCTGCCGGTATACGGAAACGGGCAGCAGATTCGTGACTGGCTGTATGTCGATGACCATGCGCGCGCGCTGTACCTTGTTGCCACCGCTGGCGGCATTGGCGAAACGTACAACATTGGCGGCCATAACGAGCGTAAAAACCTCGACGTGGTAGAGACTATTTGCGCGCTGCTGGAAGAGTTAGTGCCGCAAAAACCACAGGGTGTAGCGCACTATCACGACCTGATAACCTTTGTCGCTGACCGACCTGGCCACGATTTACGTTACGCGATTGATGCGGCGAAAATCGCCCGCGATCTCGGCTGGACGCCAGCCGAGACTTTCGAAAGTGGGATGCGCAAAACCGTGCAGTGGTATCTCGCCAACGAAAGCTGGTGGAAACAGGTACAAGACGGCAGCTACCAGGGTGAACGTCTGGGCCTGAAGGGCTAATCGCCCGGAGGAGTGTAAGCAATGAAAGGTATTATTCTGGCTGGCGGCTCAGGCTCGCGTCTGTATCCGATCACCCGTGGCGTGTCCAAACAGCTACTGCCGATTTACGACAAACCGATGATTTACTACCCGCTGTCGGTACTGATGCTGGCGGGGATTCGTGAAATTCTTATCATCACCACCCCTGAAGATAAAAGCTACTTCCAACGTCTGCTGGGCGATGGCAGCGAGTTTGGCATTTCACTGCAATACGCTGAACAGCCAAGCCCTGATGGCCTGGCGCAGGCGTTTATCATCGGTGAAACGTTCCTCAACGGCGAGCCGTCATGCCTGGTGCTCGGCGACAATATCTTCTTCGGTCAGGGCTTTAGCCCTAAACTGCGCCACGTGGCAGCGCGCAGCGAAGGGGCAACGGTATTTGGTTACCAGGTGATGGACCCGGAACGTTTTGGCGTGGTGGAGTTTGACGATAACTTCCGCGCTATCTCGCTGGAAGAGAAACCTGCGCAGCCGAAATCAAACTGGGCGGTAACCGGCCTTTACTTCTACGACAGTAAAGTGGTGGAGTACGCCAAACGCGTGAAGCCTTCCGCGCGCGGCGAGCTGGAAATCACCTCGATTAACCAGATGTATCTCGACGACGGGCATCTGACCGTTGAACTGCTGGGCCGTGGTTTTGCCTGGCTTGATACCGGCACGCATGACAGCTTGATTGAAGCGAGCATGTTTGTGCAGACGGTAGAAAAGCGCCAGGGCTTTAAAATCGCCTGTCTGGAAGAGATTGCCTGGCGTAACGGCTGGCTGGACGATGAAGGCGTGAAGCGTGCCGCCAGTCAGTTAGCGAAAACCGGCTACGGTCAATATTTGCTGGAGCTACTCCGTGCCCGTCCTCGCCAATATTGAGCCACTGACGTGGGAAAACCAGTTTTTTGGTATTCATAGCGCGATCGTCCGCTTCGCGCACGATGCTGCCCCGCTAACCGCCGCGCGGCTGGCGGGGTGGTCGCGGGTGCAGGCTAAAATTGCCGCGCATCAGGTTGAACAGCTCGATGCGCTACAACAGCTGGGTTTTCGGCTGGTAGAAGGCGAAGTGGACTTGGCGTTGCCAGTCACGGAAGTTGCCTGCCCACAGGCAGAAATAGCCACTGACGATGATATTCCCGCACTGCGCCTTCTTGCCGCTCATGCGTTTTCACAAAGCCGATTCCGCGCGCCGTGGTACGCCGCCGATGCCAGTGGGCGCTTTTATGCTCAATGGATTGAGAACGCGGTAAAAGGCACATTCGATAACCAGTGCCTGGTTTTTCGCGATGCAGACGGCGCTATCCGCGCGTTTGTATCCCTACGAGAATTGAACGCCTCTGACGCGCGAATCGGCCTGCTGGCTGGGCGCGGCGCGGGCGCAGAATTGATGCAGGCGGCGGTGCGCTGGGCGTATACTCGCGGCCTTTCGACGCTACGGGTGGCGACGCAAGCCGGCAATACCGCAGCACTTAAACGCTATATTCACAGCGGGGCTAACGTTGTCAGCACCGCGTACTGGCTATACAGGTGACACCATGATTCCATTTAACGCCCCACCGGTTGTGGGTACTGAACTCGATTATATGCAATCCGCGATGGGCAGCGGCAAGCTGTGCGGCGATGGTGGTTTTACCCGTCGTTGCCAGCAATGGATGGAACACCGCTTCGCGAGCGCCAAAGTGCTGCTGACTCCGTCCTGCACCGCCTCGCTAGAGATGGCGGCTATCCTGCTGGATATTCAGCCGGGCGATGAAGTCATCATGCCGAGCTACACCTTCGTTTCCACCGCCAATGCCTTTGTGCTGCGTGGTGCGAAAATTGTGTTTGTGGACGTTCACAAAGAGACGATGAATATCGATGAGACGCTGATTGAAGCGGCGATCACCGATAAAACCCGCGCCATTGTGCCGGTGCATTACGCGGGCGTGGCCTGTGAAATGGACACCATTATGGCGTTGGCGAAAAAATATAATCTGTTCGTGGTTGAAGACGCCGCGCAGGGTGTGATGTCCACCTACAAAGGCCAGGCGCTGGGATCTATTGGTCATATCGGCTGCTTTAGCTTCCATGAAACCAAAAACTACACTGCGGGCGGTGAAGGCGGCGCGACGCTGATTAACGACCGTGCGCTGGTTGAGCGTGCGGAAATCATCCGTGAAAAAGGCACCAACCGCAGCCAGTTCTTCCGTGGGCTGGTGGACAAATATACCTGGCGTGATATTGGCTCCAGCTATTTGATGTCTGATCTCCAGGCCGCCTATCTGTGGGCGCAACTGGAAGCTGCCGACCGCATCAACAAACAGCGTCTTGCGCTGTGGCAGAACTACTACGACGCGCTGCTGCCGCTGGCGGAAGCGGGGCGTATCGACCTGCCAGTTGTGCCAGCCGATTGTGGACACAATGCGCACATGTTTTACATCAAAATGCGTGACGTTGAAGACCGCACTGCGCTGATCAACTGGCTGAAAGAAGCCGAAATTATGGCGGTGTTCCACTACATTCCGCTGCACTCTTGCCCGGCGGGTGAGAAGTTTGGCGAGTTCCACGGCGAAGACCGTTTCACCACGCAAGAAAGTGAGCGTTTACTACGCCTGCCGCTGTTCTACAACCTGCCGGTGGTTGACCAGCGCACGGTTATCAATTCGCTATTGAGCTATTTCGCCTGATATGTCACTGGCAAAAGCTTCTGTGTGGACCGCCGCGTCCACACTGGTAAAAATTGGCGTTGGGCTGTTAGTGGTAAAACTGCTGGCTGTCTCTTTTGGCCCCTCGGGCGTTGGCCAGGCGGGGAACTTCCGCCAGCTAGTGACCGTGCTCGGCGTATTGGCTGGGGCGGGGATTTTTAACGGGGTGACGAAATTCGTCGCTCAGCATCACGATGACCCGACGCGTTTGCGCCAGGTAGTGGGAACATCGTCGGCGATGGTGTTGGGATTCTCCACGCTGTTGGCGGTGATTTTCCTGCTGGCGGCAGCGCCGATAAGCCAGGGGTTATTCGGCCATACCGACTATCAAGGCCTGGTGCGGCTGGTCGCGCTGGTACAAATGGGTATCGCGTGGGCGAACTTGCTGCTGGCGTTGATGAAGGGCTTCCGCGATGCGGCGGGCAACGCGCTGTCGCTGATTGCCGGTAGCCTGATGGGCGTCGTGGCGTATTACGCCTGTTACCGGCTGGGCGGCTATCAGGGCGCGCTGCTTGGGCTGGCGTTGGTTCCGGCACTGATTGTGATCCCGGCGGCGGTGATGCTTTCCCGACGTGGGCTTATCCCGTGGGGATACCTGAAACCTCAGTGGGACAAGGCGCTGGCGGGCCAACTGGGCAAATTCACCCTGATGGCGCTGATTACCTCCGTCACGATGCCGGTGGCCTACGTGATGATGCGAAACCTGATGGCGGCGCATTACAGCTGGGATGAAGTGGGAATTTGGCAAGGTGTCAGCAGTATTTCAGACGCCTACCTCCAGTTTATTACCGCTTCGTTTAGCGTTTACCTGTTGCCGACGCTTTCGCGTTTGACGGCGAAAAAAGAGATCGCGCGCGAAATTGGCCGCTCGCTCAAGTTTGTTCTGCCTGCGGTGGCCGCTGCCAGCCTCAGCGTCTGGCTGCTGCGTGATTTCGCCATCTGGCTGCTGTTCTCGGCGAAGTTTTCCGCCATGCGCGACCTGTTTGCGTGGCAGTTAGTGGGCGATGTGCTGAAAGTAGGCGCTTACGTCTTTGGTTATTTAGTGATAGCAAAAGCGTCGCTGCGTTTTTATATTCTGGCCGAACTGAGCCAGTTTACGTTGCTGACGGCGTTCTCTCACTGGCTGATTCCGGCGCACGGCGCGCTGGGGGCGGCACAGGCCTACATGGCCACCTATATTGTTTATTTCACGCTGTGTAGCGGCGTATTTTTAATTTGGCGTAAACGGCAATGACCGAACTGATACATATTCTGGGATCGGATATCCCTCACCATAACCAGACGGTGCTACGGTTTTTTGCCGATGAGCTGGCCGCAGAGCACGCGCACGCCCGTCGGTTTATGGTAGTAAGCCGTGACGATAGCCTCCCGGCGGCGTTTCCGGCGCTGGCAATTGAGCGCTATGCCGATAAATCGACGCTGGCGAAAGCGGTGGTGGCGAAAGCTAAAGCTGACCGCCAGCAGCGATTCTTCTTTCATGGCCAGTTTAATACCGGCATTTGGCTGGCGCTGCTAAGCGGTGGCCTGAAGCCATCGCAGGTGAGCTGGCATATCTGGGGCGCGGATCTGTATGAAGTCTCGCGCGGCCTGAAATTTCGCCTGTTCTACCCGCTACGCCGCATGGCGCAGGGGCGAGTCGGGCGTGCGTTCGCCACGCGTGGCGATCTCAGCTATTTATCGCATCGGCATCCGAAAGTGCCGGGCGAGCTGCTCTATTTCCCGACGCGAATGGATCCGGCGCTGAACTCGCTGGCGGATACGACGCCGCGCGAAGGTAAACTGACGATTCTGGTGGGTAACTCCGGCGATCGCAGCAATGAACACCTGACGGCGCTGAAGGCGATTCATCAGCAGTTTGGCGACACGGTGAATGTGATAGTGCCAATGGGCTACCCCGCGAATAACGAAGCGTATATCACGGATGTGAGTGACGCCGCACAGGCGCTATTTAGCGGCGAAAATGTGCAAATCCTCCGTGAAAAGCTAGAGTTTGATGACTATCTCGCGCTATTACGCCGCTGCGATTTGGGCTATTTCATTTTTGCCCGCCAGCAGGGTATTGGCACGCTGTGTTTGTTGATTCAGGCGGGGATTCCGTGCGTACTGAATCGGCAGAACCCGTTTTGGCTGGATATGGCCGAGCAGAATATCCCGGTACTGTTTACCGACGATGCGCTGACGGTTCCGGTGGTGCGTGAAGCACAGCGTCAGCTTTCGCTGGTGGATAAAAACACGATCGCCTTTTTCAAACCAAACTATCTGGAACCCTGGTATCGGGCGCTACAGTTGGCTGCGGGGGAAGCGGTATGAGCGAAATGCAGTTTACCGGGCTATTTGTCGTCTGGCTGTTGTCTACGCTGTTTATCGGCACGCTGACGTGGTTCGAATTCCGTCGGGTGCGCTTTAACTTTAACGTCTTTTTCTCGCTGCTGTTCCTGCTGACCTTCTTCTTCGGCTTCCCGCTGACTTGCACGCTGGTGTTCCGTTTCGATGTGGGCGTTTCGCCGCCCGAGACACTGCTGCAAACGCTGTTGGTTTCGGTCTGTTTCTACGCGGTGTATTACGTCACCTATAAAACACGCCTGCGCACGGCGAACGCCAGTGCGCCGCGCCGCCCGTTGTTTACCATGAATCGGGTGGAAACCAACATCGCGTGGGTGTTGATGATGGGGATTGCGCTGTTAACGGTGGGCACGTTCTTCCTGCATAACGGCTTCCTGCTGTTTAAGCTGCACTCTTACAGCCAGATATTCTCCAGCGAAGTCTCCGGCGTGGCGCTTAAGCGCTTCTTCTACTTCTTTATTCCGGCGATGCTGGTGGTTTACTTCCTCAAGCCCAGTTGGAATGCGTGGATTGGCTTCCTGATTGCCACCACCGCATTCGGCTTACTGACCTACGCGATTGTTGGCGGCACGCGCGCCAACATTATTATCGCGTTCGCTATCTTCTTGTTTATCGGCATTATTCGCGGCTGGATTTCGCTGTGGATGCTGGCGGCAGCGGGCGTTCTGGGGATTGTCGGCATGTTCTGGCTGGCATTAAAGCGCTACGGGATGAGCGTTAGCGGCGATGAAGCGTTTTACTCCTTCTTGTACCTGACGCGCGATACCTTCTCGCCGTGGGAAAACCTGGCGCTACTGCTGCAAAACTACGACAAAATCGAGTTCCAGGGCTTAGCGCCGATGGTGCGCGACTTCTATGTCTTTATCCCTGGCTGGCTGTGGCCATCGCGGCCAAGCGTGGTGCTTAACACCGCGAACTACTTCACCTGGGAAGTGCTGAATAACCACTCTGGGCTTGCGATTTCACCGACGCTGATTGGCTCGCTGGTGGTGATGGGCGGCGTATGGTTTGTGCCGCTGGGTGCAGTAGTGGTAGGGCTTATCATCAAATGGTTTGACTGGTTGTATAGCCTGGGGAATCAGGAGACTAACCGTTATAAATCGGCGATTTTGCACAGTTTCTGCTTTGGCGCGATCTTCAATATGATCGTGCTCGCGCGCGAAGGGCTGGACTCCTTCGGATCTCGCGTGGTCTTTTTTATGGTTGTCTTTGGGGCATGTTTGCTGGTGGCAAAACTGTTGTATTGGTTGTTTGAGCGCGCGGGGCTGATACATCAGCGGCTAAAACGTCCCTCGCATGTTGGAGAAGGATAAAATGGCTGATTTACTGACCGCGCCGACCTACACCTTGCGTGGGTTGAAGCTTATTGGCTGGCGTAACATGGAGCACGCGCTGGACTATCTGTACGCGGGCGGCCACTTAAAACAGGGCACATTGGTGGCGATTAACGCCGAGAAAATGCTGACGCTGGAAGATAACGCCGAGGTTAGAACGCTGATCAACGCGGCGGAGTTTAAATACGCCGACGGTATCAGCGTGGTGCGTTCGATACGCAAAAAGTACCCCGAAGCCGACGTTTCGCGCGTGGCTGGGGCTGACCTGTGGGAAGCGCTGATGGCGCGCGCTGGAGCTGAAGGTACGCCAGTGTTTTTGATCGGCGGCAAACCGGACGTGTTGGCGCAAACCCGTGAAAAGCTGCGTCAGCAGTGGAATGTGAACCTGGTGGGCACTCAGGATGGCTACTTCACGCCAGAGCAGCGCCCGGCGCTGTTTGAACGTATCCGCGACAGCGGGGCGCAGATTGTGACGGTCGCGATGGGCTCGCCAAAGCAAGAGATTCTGATGCGCGATTGCCGTTTGGTGCACCCAGACGCGCTGTATATGGGCGTTGGCGGCACTTACGATGTCTTCACCGGCCATGTTAAACGCGCGCCAAAGGTGTGGCAGAACTTAGGCCTGGAGTGGCTTTACCGTCTGTTATCCCAGCCAAGCCGCATTAAACGCCAACTGCGTCTGCTGCGCTATTTACGTTGGCATTACACTAACCAACTCTAAATTTCCCGCGTAATAAGGTGAATGTATCGCGCATTCTCTGCGAGATACATTCACAAATTCGTTTTTTTCATTCTCATTTATATTTGCCATTTATTAAAAATTGTTAAACCATTCGCATACCCTGATGGCGTATCCGTAATTTGGCTGATGCGTCCACATCCGAAAATATCCATTATTTATAAAAATAAAACCGGCATTGACCGGACATATGCAAACACAAGAGGATTTATGGCAGAGAAGAAACCGGAGCTTCAGCGCGGTCTGGAAGCCCGTCACATTGAATTAATTGCCCTCGGGGGCACTATCGGCGTAGGCCTGTTTATGGGGGCAGCAAGCACCCTTAAATGGGCGGGGCCATCGGTGCTATTGGCCTATATCCTGGCGGGGGTTTTTGTCTTCTTTATTATGCGCTCAATGGGCGAAATGCTGTTTATCGAGCCGGTAACCGGTTCGTTCGCTGTTTATGCACACCGTTATATGAGCCCATTCTTTGGCTATCTCACCGCCTGGTCATATTGGTTTATGTGGATGGCCGTGGGCATTTCCGAAATAACCGCGATAGGGGTGTACGTCCAGTTCTGGTTCCCGGATATGGCGCAGTGGATACCCGCGCTGATTGCCGTTGGGCTGGTTGCGCTGGCAAACCTGGCGGCAGTGCGCCTGTACGGTGAAATCGAATTCTGGTTTGCGATGATCAAAGTCACCACGATTATCGTGATGATTGTGATTGGCCTCGGTGTAATTTTCTTTGGCTTTGGTAACGGCGGCCAATCGATAGGGTTTAGTAATCTGACCGAGCACGGCGGCTTCTTTGCTGGTGGCTGGAAAGGCTTTCTGACGGCGTTGTGTATCGTTGTGGCATCTTACCAGGGCGTTGAGCTTATCGGCATGACCGCCGGTGAAGCGAAAAACCCACAGGTCACGCTGCGCAGCGCCGTGGGTAAAGTGCTGTGGCGTATCCTGATTTTCTATGTGGGCGCGATTTTCGTTATCGTCACTATCTTCCCGTGGAATGAAATTGGCACGAATGGCAGCCCGTTTGTTCTGACCTTTGCCAAAATCGGTATTACTGCGGCGGCGGGGGTTATTAACTTCGTGGTGCTGACGGCAGCGTTGTCTGGCTGTAACAGTGGTATGTATAGCTGCGGGCGTATGCTCTACGCGCTGGCGAAAAACCGTCAGTTACCGGCAGCGATGGCGAAAGTGACGAAAAGCGGTGTACCGGCGGCGGGTGTTACGCTGTCCATTGTTATTTTGCTGATTGGCTCGTGTCTGAACTACATTATTCCTAATCCGCAGCGTGTCTTTGTGTACGTTTATAGCGCCAGCGTGTTACCGGGCATGGTGCCGTGGTTTGTGATTCTGATTAGCCAACTGCGTTTTCGTCGTGAACACCAGGAAGCGATTGCCAGCCATCCATTCCGCTCGATCATGTTCCCGTGGGCTAACTATTTGACTATGGCATTCCTGGTTTGTGTGCTGATTGGTATGGGCATCAATGATGACACCCGTTTGTCGTTGTTTGTGGGTATTCTGTTTTTGGCGCTTGTCACGCTGATTTACCGTGTTTTTGGGATGCATCGCGCAACGCAATCCCAGGATTTGCGTAAATAAGCGACGAAATGCACAAAGCATGAGCAAACAGTAATTTTATTTAAAAAGGCACTAGACAGCGGGGGGGGAAGTCCGTATTATCCGACCCCGCAACGGCGCTAAGCGCCCGTAGCTCAGCTGGATAGAGCGCTGCCCTCCGGAGGCAGAGGTCTCAGGTTCGAATCCTGTCGGGCGCACCATTTACCCGGTGCTGGAGCTGCGGTGGTTTTTGAAACCGCGTAACAGATTTAACAGTGGTGGCTATAGCTCAGTTGGTAGAGCCCTGGATTGTGATTCCAGTTGTCGTGGGTTCGAATCCCATTAGCCACCCCATTATTTGATAGAGTTGTGAATTTGCGAAGGTGGCGGAATTGGTAGACGCGCTAGCTTCAGGTGTTAGTGTTCTTACGGACGTGGGGGTTCAAGTCCCCCCCCTCGCACCACGACTTTAACGAATTGAACGAAGTGTTCAAAAAGCAGTACATCGGCGAGTAGCGCAGCTTGGTAGCGCAACTGGTTTGGGACCAGTGGGTCGGAGGTTCGAATCCTCTCTCGCCGACCAATTTTGAACCCTGCTAAGGCGGGTTTTTTTGTTCACACCGATGGTGTTAACAAAAAAAAGAATTGAACTAAAAATTCAAAAAAGCAGTAAAACGGCGAGTAGCGCAGCTTGGTAGCGCAACTGGTTTGGGACCAGTGGGTCGGAGGTTCGAATCCTCTCTCGCCGACCAATTTTGAACCCCGCTTCGGCGGGGTTTTTTGTTTTCTGCCGTTTATCTACCTCGCGTTGATGCCCTTCTTCTTAAAGATTTAATAAATAGATCATTTGTCTGTAACCGGAGGTGTCATCCTCCAGAATCCTGTGCCATAATGCGCCGCGTAGATGCTCATTCCATCTCTTATGCTCGCCTTTGGCCTCATAAACTCAGGAATGATGCAGAGCCGTTTACGGTGCTTATCGTCCACTGACAGATGTCGCTTAAGCCTCATCAGACACCATGGGCATAACGTTGAGTGAAGCACCCATTATGTTGTCGAATTAAACCTGTTTAACGCCTGCTCCTTAAAAGAGCAGGCGTTTTTTTATGGGCGAAGGAGACAAAAAAAGGGGCCGAATGGCCCCTTTTCAAATACCCCGCAGAATTACGCTGGCGGGTTGTTCTGTAGCGTCAGCATCAGGCCATCACGGCGCATTGCTGCGGCTTCTTCTGGCTGCTTCAGGCGGTCAAGCGTATCGGCAAGCCACGCGTAGTCATAGGCGTCAGGGCGCTGTTTGAGCGCTGCACGGAACGCCAGGCTCGCTTCTTGCCATTCGCCGTGCTTCATCAGCGATTGCCCCAACGTGCTCCACAACAGCGGACGATCGCCAACCGTTTTGATCTGCTGGCGTAGCAGTTTTTCCATCTGTTCTGGATTGTTGGTACGCAGACGTGGGATCAACATTACCAGACGATCGTCATACTGGCGCTTCAGGCCATCGATGATGATCTGCTGGGCGGTGTCATGATCGTCACATTCAATCAGATGATCCGCCATCGCCACCTGAAGCGCGACCTGATGACGCGTTTTACGGCTTTGATTTTTCCACCAATTACGCAACCCTTCGCTGCCCTGGTCGGCACGTGCTTGATCCATCAGACCAATCCACGCTTGCTGTTCCAGCGCCGCTCGGTGAGCGTCATCGCCCACGTGCGCTTTCGCCATCGATGGGATGATATCCAGCAGTGAACTCCACGCGCCAGTCTGGATATAAGCCTGCTCAGCCAGACGCAGCACTTCCGGGTGACGTGGGGCGATTTCCAGCAGTTTATCGACCCCGTGGCGAGCTGCATGGTTTTCGTTACGCGCCAGTTGCAGACGAACACGCGTAATTTCAACAGGGATCAGATCATTACCGGCGTTTTCTTCTGCGCGCTGAAGATGCTGATTAGCGCGCGCCTCGTCGCCGCGCTGCTGCGCCGCTTCGGCTGCCAGCAGGTAGTTCACCACCGGTTGTTCTGCGTGGTCGGCATTTTTCGACATCAGCTTCTCAACCTGCTGATAATCGCCTTCCGCCAGTTTCAGCAGCGCTTGCTCGGTCTGTTTGCGTGCACGACGGCGCTTACGGCCAACGAACCAGCCGCGAGTGTTGGCGCCGGTACGGAAAATGCGGCGCAAAATCCACTCCAGCAAGAACAGTACGACCATCACCAGAATCAGGATAATCACTAAACCGGTGACGCTGGTTTCGATGTTGTAGTTATCCGTCTGAATTAACACATATCCCTGGTGCCCAGCGATCATCGGGCCAACCACGATACCGGCAATCAGCAGTGCGAAGAGTAATAAGACTTTTAGCATCGTTTACTCCCCCTGCGGTGCGGCGGCAGCCGGTTGCTGTGGTGCAGGTTGCGCCACGGCAGGCTGCGCCATCAGATTACGCACGCGGGTCTGCATCAGTTTTTCCAGAATCGGCTGGCTCTGTAGCGTTTCCGGCACGTTCATGGTGATGGTCTGCTGGCTGAGCTTATCCACATCATCCAGGAATGCTTTGGTGGTGGCATCCTCGGTATCGTAGTAAGCGCGAACCCAGGTTGATACGTTATCCAGCGCCTGTTTGTAGGTTTCTTCCTGGTGACGAGGAACCGCTTGCGCCGCGACTAACAGGCGAGAACGGATGTTTTCACGCAGGTAAATATCCTGGTTTGGGGCCAGCAGCGGCACGGCGGTTTCATCACGACGACGAATGGTGATAAAGCTATCCATAAAGCTCTGCCAGCTTTTTTGCAGGTTAACACGCCATTCGCGTACCGACGTTGACAGCTCACTGTCGTCGGAGTCCATCGGCGAATCGTCGTTGTTATTATCCGCCAGACGCAGGTTATCGACCTGGTTTGCCAGTTGGTTCACCTTCAGGATGATGCCGTCGTAGTCCACCTGCGCGACAGCCGAAAGGCTGGCAATATCATCGGTGATGGCGCGGCGCGCGGCGATTAAACTTGGGTCATTCATGTCGGCCAGGCTTGCATCCGCGCTTTTCAGCAGTGCAGCCGCAGTGGTCACGTCTTGATCGCTCCACAGCTTGCGTCCAGCGAGCTTCACGAGGAAATCAGATTGTGCCAGCAGCCAGGTTTTGGCATCGCTGCCAGAGATAGCGGCGACTTTCTGCTGTACTTCATCCAGTTGTTTTGCCATCTCGCTCTGCTGGGCTTTCGCGGCTTCCAGCTCGCTTGCCTGCTGCTTGATGGTGGTTTCCAGCGCCTCTTTTTGCGCATCCTGCGCTTTTTGCAGCGCAATCAGCTGGTTGGCGAGGGTGTCGCTGGCGGTAGTTTGGTTGACGGCCTGTTGTTTGCCCCAGCCGTACAGGCCCACGCCTGCCGCTAATGCAATGGCTATGGCGACGGCGCTCAGCACCAGACTGGTTTTTCCGCCGTTATTCTTTTTCTCAGCATTTTCTGGCTTACGAGCTTTGGGTTGCGGCGTGGTGTCCACGGCATCCCTGGACTCTTCAACCACGGCGGAGTTTTCTTTTTGTTCCGTCATTATGGCTTCCAATTTTGAGAGTTATTGTAATGCGCGCAGCAGCGCATCGTTGTCTGCGCTATCGGCAACCTGAATATCCTGCCAGCCCATTTCCTGGGCTAAACGTGCAATGCGCTCACTCACTACCAGTAGACGGCAGTTGAGCAGCCAGCGTTCCCGATACCAGAGGGGAATAAGTGCCCATAACTGTTGCAGCATTTCACCGCTGGTCACCACTACAGTGGTTACCCCGCGAGACTGCCAGCGCATGGCCTCTTCAGCGCCGTCATAGTGAATGGCACAGCGTTGATAACATTCACATAGCGTAACGTCAGCACCACGCGCGGTGAGCGTTTCGGCGAGTAATTCGCGCCCGCCGTTACCCCGGAGAATCAGCGCCTTCTTGCCGGCAATAGTTTGCAATTCAGGTAATTGTAGCAACACTTCGCTAATTTCCCGATCTAAAGGATAGCGAACATCCACACCGCTGACCTGATGCAAGGCTAATGCCGTGGTACGGCCAATGGCAAAATAACGGGGGAGGGTAGGCCAGCTCAGGCGCTGCTGCTGTAGCTGCGCATGGCTGAAACTGACCGCGTGTTGCGAAAGTGCGAAAACTAAATCTCCTTCACCCAACGTATGAAGCGCGTTACCGAGCGTGTTCAGCTCGCGGCCTGGGGTAAATTCAATCAGTGGAAAGCTCCAGGCTACTCGCCCCAGCGCGCGCAAACGGCTGACTAACTCTTCACCTTGCGGGGAGGGGCGGGTAACCAGAATGGTCATACGTTGGCATCTCCATTATAAACGGCAGCCAGAATGGCGCGCGCACCGTTGTCGAGCAGCTCATCGGCCAGCTCAATGCCCATGCGTTCGGCATCTTCCGGCTTGCCGCGACGCTCGCCGCGAACCATTTCGCTGCCGTCCGGAGCGCCAACCAGCGCGCGTAACCATAGCTCGCCGTTGTTCAGCTCGGCATAACTGCCGATTGGCACCTGGCAACCGCCTTCCAGGCGCGTGTTCATGGCGCGCTCGGCGCGAACGCGTATGGCGGTGTGGTCGTGATTCAGCGGTGCAAGCAGCGCGCGGGTTTGTTCGTCGTCGAGACGGCACTCAATGCCCACCGCACCCTGGCCTACGGCTGGGAGCGATTCTTCTGGCGACATTGGCTGGCGAATACGGGCGTCCAGCTCAAGGCGTTTCAAGCCCGCAACCGCCAGGATAATGGCGTCATAGTCACCGTTATCAAGTTTGCTCAGGCGTGTGCCAACGTTACCGCGCAGCGAGCGAATGACCAGATCCGGGCGGCGCTGGGCAATTTGGCACTGGCGGCGCAGGCTGGAAGTGCCCACGATGCTACCTGCCGGAAGGTCATCCATGCAGGCATAATGATTAGAAACGAAGGCGTCGCGCGGATCTTCGCGCTCGCAAATGGTCACTAGCCCCAAACCTTCCGGGAACTCAACCGGCACATCTTTCATTGAATGCACGGCGATATCCGCGCGGTTTTCAAGCAACGCAAGCTCAAGCTCTTTGACAAACAACCCCTTACCACCCACTTTTGCCAGCGGGGTATCAAGGATAACGTCGCCTCGGGTCACCATCGGGACAAGTGTCACCGTAAGCCCCGGATGGCAGGCCATCAGCCGTTCTTTTACATAGTGTGCTTGCCAGAGTGCGAGCGGGCTTTGGCGTGTGGCAATTCTCAAAACTTTGTCTAACATGCTTGTTACCGTCATTATCGTCCGTTGACCATCCTAACATTGTTGACTTCATGATGTTAGTTTTCACCGTGTTCACAAGATGTGCAAATGAGTTGTGTTTGCCGTTCATTACTGGCACTGTCTTGATCGTATGCTGGGATTTACAGGAACAATCGATGCTACACTTGTTGTAGTGCAACATTCTTTACGGTCAACCGGCAAGGTGTTAAATTGATCACGTTTTAGACCATTTCTCGTCCGATATTTTCACTATCACAATGGCGGACGGTGAACGGTAACGGTTCTTCTTGTTGAAATATTAAAAGCCACCGTATCTGCATCACTATGATACGTCGCGGTTTTGAACATCAGGCGATATGTCTTGTACCTCTATATTGAGACGCTTAAACAGAGACTGGATGCCATAAACCAACTGCGTGTCGATCGCGCGCTTGCAGCCATGGGGCCTGCTTTCCAGCAGGTTTACAGTCTACTACCGACATTATTACATTATCATCATCCGCTGATGCCTGGTTACCTTGACGGTAACGTTCCCAAGGGCATCTGCCTCTACACGCCTGATGAAACCCAACGTCATTACCTTGATGAGCTTGAGCTGCACCGTGGAATGCCGCCGCAGCCTACAGCGAAGGGCGAGCTGCCGATTACCGGCCTCTACACGATGGGCAGTACCTCGTCCGTCGGCCAAAGCTGTTCTTCCGATCTCGATATCTGGGTGTGCCACCAGTCGTGGCTCGACAATGACGAACGCCAATTGTTACAGCGCAAATGTAGCCTGCTGGAAAGCTGGGCGGCGTCGCTGGGCGTTGAAGTAAGCTTCTTCCTGATTGACGAAAACCGTTTCCGCCATAATGAGAGTGGCAGTTTAGGCGGGGAAGATTGCGGTTCAACGCAACATATTTTACTGCTTGATGAATTTTACCGTTCGGCGGTGCGTCTGGCGGGCAAACGTATTCTGTGGAATATGGTGCCGTGCGAGGAAGAAGATCATTACGACGATTACGTGATGACGCTTTACGCGCAGGGCGTGCTGACGCCGAACGAATGGCTCGACCTCGGTGGATTGAGCTCGCTCTCCGCCGAAGAATACTTTGGCGCAAGCCTGTGGCAGCTCTATAAAAGCATCGACTCGCCGTATAAAGCCGTGCTCAAAACGCTGCTGCTGGAAGCCTACTCGTGGGAATATCCCAACACCCATCTGCTGGCGAAAGACATCAAACAACGCCTGCACGATGGTGAAATAGTCTCTTTCGGGCTTGATGCTTACTGCATGATGCTCGAACGCGTGACCGAATATCTCAAAGCGATTGAAGACGAAACGCGTCTTGACCTCGTGCGCCGCTGTTTCTACCTCAAAGTGTGCGAAAAGCTCAGTCGTGAACGCGCCTGCGTTGGCTGGCGTCGTGAAATCGTTGGGCAACTGGTGAAAGAGTGGGGCTGGAGCGAAGAGCGCCTGGCAATGCTCGACAACCGCGCCAACTGGAAAATCGACCAGGTGCGCGAAGCGCATAACGAACTGCTCGATGCGATGATGCAGAGCTACCGTAACCTGATTCGTTTCGCCCGTCGCAACAACCTGAGTGTTTCGGCTAGTCCGCAGGATATCGGCGTGCTGACGCGTAAACTGTACGCGGCATTCGAAGCACTGCCGGGTAAAGTCACGCTGGTGAACCCGCAAATTTCGCCGGATCTTTCCGAGCCGAATTTGACCTTTATCTATGTTCCGCCTGGGCGCGCCAACCGTACGGGTTGGTATCTTTACAACCGTGCGCCGAACATGGAGTCGATAATCAGCCATCAGCCGCTGGAATATAACCGCTATCTTAATAAGCTGGTGGCCTGGGCGTGGTTTAACGGTCTGCTGACATCGCGCACACATCTGTTTATTAAAGGCAACGGCATTGTCGATTTAGCCAAGCTGCAAGAGATGGTGGCTGATGTCTCGCATCACTTCCCGCGGCGCCTGCCTGCGCCGACGCCGAAAGCGTTGTACAGCCCGTGCGAAATTCGCCATCTGGCGATTATCGTCAATCTGGAATATGACCCAACGGTGGCGTTCCGCAACCAGGTGGTGCATTTCGATTTCCGTAAGCTTGATATCTTTAGCTTCGGTGAAGATCAAAAATGCCTGGTGGGCAGCGTTGACCTGCTGTATCGCAACTCGTGGAACGAAGTGCGTACGCTGCACTTCAACGGCGAACAGGCAATGATTGAAGCGCTGAAAACGATTCTGGGCAAAATGCACCAGGACGCCGCACCGCCGGATAGCGTCGAAGTGTTCTGCTATAGCCAGCATTTGCGCGGGCTGATTCGTACTCGCGTACAGCAACTGGTGTCAGAGTGCATTGAGCTGCGCCTTTCCAGCACTCGCCAGGAAACCGGGCGCTTTAAAGCGCTGCGTGTCTCCGGGCAAACCTGGGGCCTGTTCTTTGAACGCTTGAATGTGTCGGTGCAAAAGCTAGAAAACGCCATCGAATTCTACGGCGCGATTTCGCACAACAAACTGCATGGCTTGTCGGTGCAGGTTGAGACTAACCACGTCGAGCTGCCGCAGGTGGTCGATGGTTTTGCCAGCGAAGGGATTATTCAATTCTTCTTTGAAGAGTCGGGCGAAGATCAGGGCTTTAATATCTACATTCTCGATGAGAGCAACCGCGCGGAGGTGTATCACCACTGCGAGGGCAGCAAAGAGGAACTGGTGCGTGACGTCAGCCGTTTCTACTCATCGTCGCACGACCGCTTCACCTACGGCTCCAGTTTTATCAACTTTAACCTGCCGCAGTTTTACCAAATTGTGACGGTTGATGGTCGCTCACAGGTGATTCCGTTCCGTAGCCAGGCAATTAGCACACCGCCGCCGTCTAATCACGACAATAACGCGCCGCTGTTGCAGCAGTATTTCTCTTAATTTCCCTTACCCTGCGGCGCTTTCAGATCACCCGCGCCGCAGCATGGCGGCTTTCTCCCCGGCTGAACTGCATCAGGCCCTGCCGACGATAATCTTCATCATCAATACAATTGAGCGGATATAGCGCCCCCAATGAAGGCAGCCTGCAAAACAGCAAGGCGTCCGCTTTGTCCGTAAACGAACAAATAAACAGGGAACAAGTGCTGGCTTTAAGATGGTAGGGTTTAGGTGCGTCTGAAATAGCACGTTCCACGGTCTATAAAATATCTGGTGAAGCGTAAATATTTCACGTTTTCTTTGCCAGTGCATCGCGTTTATTTAAATCAAATTGCGCCCTTCTGCACTTTTATAAATTCTGCATATTCAGACAGGAAGTCAGCATGATAATTAGTCCACCGTTTATCCGAACCAGAAATGTCGGAGAGAGTGACGCGTCATGGGTGAACAGTATGATACCCGTAGATGTTCGCCGTAGTTTCCCGCTCAATGCCCGTGCCTCCTGGCATGGTGGTGTACATATCACATATACCGACACGGGGCGTCACTCGGAAATGGTTCGGGCAATTGCTGATGGTGTGGTCGTCTCTTTTCGCAGGCCTTCTGCCCAGGAAAAGCGTGACACCTTTCCGCTGAATTACAATGGCAGAACTGATGATGGGTACGTGCTGCTGAAGCATGAAACCGATATTGGGGAAAACTGTAGTGTCGTGTATTACTCCCTGTACATGCATCTCTGGGATCGACTGGATCCCTCAATTAGCGATGGAGCTAAAGTCTGGCGCAAGGACCCCATCGGACTATGTGGCATGGTGGACGAAACGAATGCCTTTCACTTTCAGGTGTTCTGTGACAACGAAAATATGCTGAAACTGACCGGACGCACTACACCAGAACTGGATATCAGTAGTGACGGCAGAACCGATACTGTTTATGGCGATATCCATTTTTATTTGCCTCCCGGAACACGCTTTTATACCACTGTGCCCAACTTGCGATCGCCGGACACAGGCCACCTGAATCCCGTTCATATCAGCGCAGAGCCGCTGTTCGTCAGCATGACCTTCGAAAAAGGGGACTGCACGATGGTTACCCGTAGACGGAACGCCACGACGGTGGGACTCTTCGATATGGTAGGGGAGCCGCTGGTAAATACCGACGCTAGCCAGCTTGATAATGGTCAAGATACACCAACAAAGTATGAATACAATTTGTACAGGACAGCCAAGCGCCTGTACCCGCAGAATCCCTCTGCCGGTTTCGAACTGCTCCGCTTCGGCCGGGTAATTAATACCGGACATGAAACCCTGACACCTGCCGATGCCCCGCTGTGGCGTACCGTCAGCTTTCCCGGCGGTATGGGAATGGTCAACCTGGCCTCTTCCGATATCAATAAATTCAGCGATGCCGACTTCCCACACTGGACGGGGTGGCGGATGGTGGACGATGACACGGACAATAACAGCCAGTGTAACTCCCCCTTTATCGCCGGATTGCAGGAAAGCGGGCATCTCCACGACCTGAGCAACCGTCTGGTCTGTCATTTCCCGCTGGAATGGAATATGTCCACCTTTGACCAGCGCTATGCCTGGCTGAAAACGGGTGCTAATGATGCCCTTGCCATGTCAGAAGAAGACTTTGACCGGCTGAAAAGTCATGCTTCGGCGCTGTGTTTTGACACGGGCGAACTCGGTACAAGTAGGATGTGGCATTTTCATCCGACGGCTTTTATTGCCCATTTCCGCAAGTGCTGTTGGATAAGTAAGCAGGAGCTAAAACAACTTATTCCCCTGAATGTGATAAGAATGGCTCGTCGTAATAGTTATCTCTGGGAACCAATAGTCTATAGAGATGTGACTGGAAGTATGGCTGATAGCATTCGTATTCATCTGAATAAGGGAATGCAAAAATATCTGATCAATACACCTCTGCGTATTGCCTGCTTCCTTGGAAATGCAATACAGGAAACTCAATGGTTATCCCAAAGAGAAGAGGTTGGAAGCCGACAAATTTGGTATTATCCATGGCATGGGCGAGGGTTATTACAACTAACCAGCCCAGACAACTACTTTGACTACTTTAGTTTTCGTGGCCTCACATACACTAATGATATAAAAAATAGATTATCTGCCGAATACAATCGGCTGTATGCAAACAGAAATATCAGACAAACAGACAATCATCTGTCAGATACAGAAAATGATATTCCTCATGATATTATTACGTGGAGAAATAACGTTAGTAGTAACGATTATGACGTCGTTGGCAGTGCCGGTTTTTATTGGGTTTCGGCTTGTATGGCTTATCATTCAGATGCAGAACATGAGCTTGAAAGATGTAGCGTAAATACAAACTCCAGAATAAAAATATACTACCGTAGTCCTGCCTTCTGGAAGGCCAGTGCTTCAGTTAATCTACCTGGAAGAATAAACACTCTATACTCAACGGCCCTCAATGGATTCAATGATCGCTGCTGCGTATACGGCTGTGCTATTTCAGTACTCACTGAGCAAAAATTCCCAGACAACAATGGCAATGCAATAGTTGAAAAACCTGAATCAAACCAGTTAAGGAGGGGATGATGAACAGATTTCTATTATTTCCAATTTTAATATTCTTCATCGCCTCTCCACTTTTCGCTGCTCAACTACGTAGCCAACATGATGTAGAGCCTGACAATTCGGCATTGACATTACTTCATAATACCGTGGCAGAGATGCTTCAAAATGAACCAAAACAAGGGCTGGAAAAAATAGCAGATAAATTCCCATTAACAAACCACACTGACTTTTCAATCAACACTGAAGTATCAATAAAAAAATCAAAAAGCCTTCTACTAAAATTAGTAATGATGAATGGCAGGCTTTTATCAACACAGCGTTCAGTGCTGACTCGGAAAATGGAGAGGTTAATTGCAAACTTGTTGATCTTGATGGTGACGGAGAGCGAGATCTCATAATTAGTAGCTACTCAGGAGGAACTGGATTATTTAGTTATACGGGGGTTCTAAAACGGATTGGTGATAAATTCGTCGATATAAATAACAATGCTGAAAATGACACTCAGGCTATAACAGGTGCTCTATATTCAGAAAATGGGCGCGGAGCCAATCAGTGGGGGCAGTGGGTTCGCATTAATGACCAAGTCTATGCACTTTGGTTTAATGGTGAATATGATGAAGATACCCTTTATTTGTTGCGGCCATTTAATACAGACAATAAAATACCAAGTATAACCATTTATTATCAGTACGAATACGATAACTCCTCGATTGGACCGCAAGACGAAGGAAAACAGTTAAATCCAGCATTAAACGATCACGACAAAAAACAGTTAATTAAATCACTCAATACTAAGAAGTATTATTTCAATAAGCAAAAAGAAGAACAGGAACAAGAGCCTATTTGCCCAATCCCAGCAGGTACATCATCTGAAGATGCAGCGCATTATAGAACTGAAATTGCTGGAAGTTATGTCACTCAACCTGTCGCAGTTATCCCTGTTTGGTTGAACGAGACGTGTTTCATCGGTTCTGTTGAAAGCTATTTTGGTCGTGGTGAGCTAATGACTATTAGTTCACCGAAAGATTTAAATATACTTGGCACTTACTCGATTACGGGGTTACGCCATATAAAATCAATAAAAAGTGGATGGAAATCCAGAGAGGAAAACATTCCCTTATAATCGGAACTTTTGAAGATTCAGAGGAACCGGCTGAGCATAACATCTTCTGTCAGTGACGGTAGTAAGACACTGCGGCGTTGATAGAGGCTCACCTGCTAAAATAAAATATAAACAATAAATTATCGTCTTAACGTACGTTTCCGTTCCATTGGACCTCAATCCCAGAAACAGTCGAAATGGGTCTACCGGAAAAATAAAAAAACTGACTGGGGTCAAAATTTATCATAGACCTGATTTAGTTTAGACTCATTTAGACAAACAAAAGGATCCATGCGTGGATCCTTTACCATCATCTCTTAGCGTGAGTTTTCGCTCTATTGGCTCTCAAACGTGTAGGGCGGATAAGGCGAAGCCGCCATCCGGCAAAAGTCTTAGCGGAAACTCACTGTTTCACCCGCTTGCTGCGTTGCCGCTTGTTCCAGTAAATCCCAGAACGTTTCGCCGCTGCGATCGCAAACCCACTCGTCGCCTTTCAGATCAAAGTGGTAGCCGCCCTGTTTGGTTGCCAGCCACACCTGGTGCAGCGGTTCCTGGCGGTTGATGATGATTTTGCTGCCGTTCTCAAAGCTAATGGTCAGCACGCCGCCGTTGATTTCGCAGTCGATATCGCTGTCGCCGTCCCAGTCGTCCAAACGTTCTTCGATGGCCAGCCACAGGGTGTCTGCCAGGCGATGAAATTCACTGTCGTTCATTGTTTTATCCCGCTATTTAGTGATGACGGCAGTATAGCGTGAAACAAATCACGTTGCAGTCAGGCGCTTAACGCTTGCTTTTGCGCCTTCTCCTGCGATGATAGAAATATAGAAAGCATTGAACTACAGGCATCTTAATAATGAATAAGATTTTTCGACCGCTGGCGCTGTTGCTTGCATTGTTTAGCCTTGCTGGCTGCGGCCTGAAAGGCCCACTATATTTTCCTCCGGCAGATAAAACGGCGGCTCCGCCGACCAAACCCGTGACCAACCCTGTTCAGAACGAGACTCCGGATCGTAATGACCGTGGTGATAACGGTGGCCCGACACAGGTTAACTACTAATACACGTTCTGTTCCGCGCAACTGGAGTAGATAATGCAGTTCTCTAAAATGCATGGCCTCGGCAACGATTTCATGGTTGTCGACGCGGTAACGCAGAATGTTTTTTTCTCCCCGGAGCTGATACGCCGTCTGGCGGACAGGCATTTGGGCGTGGGGTTCGATCAGCTCCTGGTTGTTGAGCCGCCATACGATCCCGACCTGGATTTTCACTATCGCATCTTCAACGCCGATGGCAGTGAAGTGTCCCAGTGCGGTAACGGCGCGCGCTGTTTTGCGCGCTTCGTGCGTCTGAAAGGCCTGACCAATAAACGTGACATCCGTGTCAGTACCGCGAACGGTCGCATGGTATTAAGCGTAACCGACGATGAACTGGTGTGCGTGAATATGGGCGAGCCGAACTTTGAGCCGTCGCAGGTACCGTTCCGCGCTAACAAAGCGGAAAAGACCTATATCATGCGCGTGTCTGAACAGACAATATTGTGCGGCGTGGTGTCGATGGGAAACCCGCACTGCGTTATCCAGGTTGATGATATAGACACGGCGGCGGTAGAAACACTCGGGCCGGTGATGGAAAGCCATGAACGTTTCCCGGAACGCGCTAACATTGGTTTTATGCAGGTTGTAAAACGCGATCACATCCGTCTGCGTGTTTATGAGCGCGGCGCGGGTGAAACGCAGGCCTGCGGCAGTGGCGCGTGCGCGGCGGTTGCTGTTGGTATTCTGCAAGGTTTACTGGCAGAGGAAGTGCGCGTGGAGTTGCCGGGCGGGCGTCTTGATATCGCCTGGAAAGGACCGGGCCAACCGTTGTTTATGACTGGCCCGGCGGCACATGTCTATGACGGATTTATGCACCTATGAAACACATCGGGGAAGAACAGCAGGATGCTATGACCACGCTGGACGACAGCGCGGTGGTGGAATATCTGCTGCAACATCCTGAATTCTTTATTCGTAATGCTGCCGTTGTCGAGCAAATGCGCGTTCCCCACCCGGTGCGGGGAATGGTGTCGCTGGTTGAGTGGCACATGGCGCGCTCGCGCAACTATATCGCCATGTTGGAAGAGAACGTAGGCCAACTGATGGAGCAGGCGACGGCCAACGAAGGGCTGTTTTACCGCCTGCTGAACCTGCAAAACCGGCTGGCCTGTGCTGAAAGCCTGGACGACCTCCTGCTGCGGTTTCACCGCTGGGCGCGCGAGCTGGGGCTGGCGGGGGCATCGATACGCCTGTTCTCTGACCGCTGGCGTCTTGGCGCTCCCTCGAAATACACCGATCTTGTGCTCTCGCGTCAGGCGTTTGAACCGCTACGCATTCAGCGCTTAGGCCAGGCTAACCACTATCTGGGTACGTTGAACGGGCCGGAGCTGTTATTGGTGTTGCCCGAGGCGAAAGCGGTAGGGTCGGTGGCGATGTCGATGATGGGCAGCGACGGTTCTCTTGGCGTGATCCTGTTCAGTAGCCG
>JBOFJM010000710.1:0-5941 GCA_051656825.1 Kluyvera sp. | reverse complement strand
CGTTGTGATACACCTGAGTGCAGACGTTGAGGATCTCTTGCAGCGCACCTTTACAGATGAGTTTGTGCACCTCTGGTTTTTCGCACACCACGACCGACATACGGCGGCGTTCAAAATCAAACGGGATTTCATCCACTTTCTGCCAATCGGTAGAAAGCTGGCGTGCAACCGTTTCGTCAACGCCTTCCAGCACCGCCGTGTCGAGCAGGTTTTTTAGACCGGTTTGATAATGGCTATTCAACCATGCGGTTTGTAGCACGCGCTCGCTGGCCTTACCGGAAATATCGGTATGGTTCTCCAGCACGATTTTATCCTGGGTCAACGTCCCGGTTTTATCGGTGCAGAAAATGTCCATCGCGCCAAAGTTCTGAATCGCGTCGAGGTGTTTAACGATAACCTTTTGTTTTGACAGCTTCACCGCGCCACGCGCCAGCGTGGAGGTGACAATCATCGGCAGCATTTCCGGCGTCAGGCCAACAGCAACGGAAAGCGCAAACAGCGCCGCTTCCCACCAGTCGCCTTTGGTATAGCCGTTAATCACCAGCACAATCGGCGCCATCACCAACATGAAGCGAATCAACAACATGCTGACGCGGCTGATGCCTTTCTGGAAGGCGTTCGGCTCACTTTCTTGCTCGCTGACTCGCCCCGCCAACTGACCAAACCAGGTGTTCGCGCCAGAGGCAATCACCATCGCCTGCGCCGTGCCGCTCACCACATTCGTGCCCATAAAGCACAGCGTTTCGCACTCTAACGGGTTGATCTGATCGGGTTCGCGGCTGTGCGCCACTTTCTCTACCGGCAGCGATTCACCGGTCAGCGACGCCTGGGCAACAAACAGGTCACGCGCCTGAATAATACGCAGGTCGGCAGGAATCATATCCCCGGCGGCGAGCTTGATAATATCGCCCGGCACGAGCTGGTCGATGGGCAGCTCAAGCCAGCCGCTTTCGCCCTTCTCATTAATGACGCGCAGCACCGTCGCGGTATTACTCACCATCGCTTTCAGGGTATCGGCGGCTTTAGTCGAACGCACTTCCTGCACAAAGTTAAGCAGCGTGGAAATCCCAACCATCAGGACAATCACCCCAGCCGCAAACAGGTCTTCCGTCGCATAAGAGACCGCCGCCAGAACAGTCAGCAGGATGTTGAACGGGTTACGGTAGCACAGCCACAAATGCACCCACCACGGCTGCGGCTGCTGTGTTGGCAGCTTGTTTTCGCCATGCGTCACGCGCGCCCGTTCCACTTCCGAGGTGTTCAGCCCTTCCGGGTGAGAATGGAAAAACGCCCACAGTTCTTGCTCGCTTAGGTGCGCCATTTTCAGGCAATGCGCGCTAAGTGAAGGTGGAATCGGTGTGTTGGCAACACTTTGCTGGGTTGGCAGTGGATCGCGCTGAACTAAACGGCGCGGTAAATGGCGGCCAAGCTGAGCAAACAGCTGCCGGGTAATATTTTTCAGCATAAGAAATCCCCCTGTAACCGCCACACGCAGCCACAGTCAGACCAACGGGCACGGAAAAACCGTACCTGTCGGCACTTCATTTTTATTGCAGGGACATAAACGGAATGTCGCCGCCTCACATCATCGGTAAGACAGCAAAAACTGACCTACCGGAAAATAACTCTCCATACAGAGAGAAGGGTGGGATCGGGATCCATAACGCCTCCGGTAAGGTTAATGATAGAAAATGCCGCGTAAGATACGCAGAAAATCATAAGGTTTGTGATAATTACAGCGATATAATAACGGCTGTCTATTCAACGATACGTCAACCAGCAGGTTTGATGTGAAAAATATTCACGCGGGGCAACAATATGCAAAATCGGCTGACCATTAAAGATATCGCCCGTTTAAGCGGTGTAGGGAAATCAACCGTTTCCCGCGTGCTGAATAACGAGAGCGGCGTCAGCGAACGCACCCGTGAGCGCGTCGAAGCCGTTATGCATCAGCACGGTTTCTCCCCTTCCCGCTCCGCCCGCGCCATGCGGGGGCAAAGCGACAAAGTGGTCGCGATTATCGTCAGTCGCCTCGATTCTCTGTCTGAAAACCTCGCCGTGCAAACCATGCTGCCAGCGTTTTACGAACAGGGCTACGACCCGATCATGATGGAAAGCCAGTTCTCACCGGCAAAAGTGATCGAGCACCTGGCGATGCTCAAACGGCGTAATATTGACGGCGTGATCCTGTTTGGCTTCACCGGTATCACCGAAGAGATGCTCGCCAACTGGCAGCCCACGCTGGTACTGATGGCGCGTGACGCCCACGGTTTTGCCTCCGTGTGCTACGACGATACCGGCGCGATTACCCAGCTCATGCAGCGCCTGTACTCGCTCGGCCACCGCCATATTAGCTTCCTGGGCGTTCCGCAAAGCGATGTCACCACCGGACAGCGCCGCTACGATGCCTATCAGGCATTTTGCCAGCAGCATCAGCTAACACCGGCAGCCGCCCTACCGGGGCTTGCCATGAAGCAAGGTTATGATTTCGCAAGTCAGGTGATCACCCCAGAAACCACCGCACTGATTTGCGCAACCGATACGCTCGCCCTCGGCGCGAGTAAGTATCTTCAGGAACAGCGCATCGACAACATCCAACTGGCGAGCGTCGGCAATACGCCGCTGACCAAATTCCTGCACCCTGAAATTATCACCATCGATCCTGGCTACGCCGAGGCGGGACGCCGTGCCGCCGGGCAGTTAATCGCCCAGATTAGCGGGCGCGCCGAACCTCAGCAAATCGTGATCCCCGCGCTCCTGGCCTAAGCAGAAATAGCGCTTTAATGTGATCGTCGCTACGTTTCGGGAACGTTCCCGTTTTCCCGGCGCGGTAAACCCGCTACGCTTATATTCAACATATCAATAACGGTTCATATCCTGAGTCCGCCAGTTTGCCTCACCAACAGGCAACCTGAGCTAGCGGTTATCGGGGAGATCTCACCTCTGTTTGAAGGCCCAATTATGAGCAAAAAAATAGAACAACAGAACATCGATAAACTGATCGAACTGGTCGGTGGACGGGAAAACATCGCCACCGTCAGCCACTGTATTACGCGGTTGCGCTTCGTACTGAATGACCCCGCGAAAGCCGATCCGAAAGCCATCGAAGAGTTGCCGATGGTAAAAGGTTGCTTTACCAACGCCGGGCAGTTCCAGGTGGTTATCGGCACTGAGGTGGGCGACTACTATCAGGCGCTGCTCGCCACCACCGGTCAAAAATCAGCGGATAAAGAGCAGGCCAAACAGGCGGCGCGCCAGAATATGAAATGGCACGAGCAGTTGATCTCCCATTTCGCAGAGATCTTCTTCCCACTGCTGCCCGCACTGATCAGCGGGGGTTTGATCTTAGGCTTCCGTAACGTTATCGGCGACCTGCCGATGAGCAACGGCCAGACGCTGGCGCAGATGCACCCGTCGCTGCAAACCATTTATGACTTCTTATGGCTGATTGGCGAAGCCATCTTCTTCTATTTGCCGGTCGGTATCTGCTGGTCTGCGGTGAAGAAAATGGGCGGCACGCCGATTCTCGGCATTGTACTGGGCGTCACGCTGGTTTCCCCGCAACTGATGAACGCCTATCTGCTGGGCCAGCAAGTACCGGAAGTGTGGAACTTTGGCCTGTTCACCATCGCCAAAGTGGGCTATCAGGCTCAGGTGATCCCAGCCCTGCTTGCTGGTCTGGCGCTGGGCTTTATTGAAACGCGCCTCAAACGAATCGTCCCGGATTACCTCTATCTGGTGATTGTGCCGGTCTGTTCACTGATTCTCGCAGTGTTCCTGGCTCATGCCTTTATCGGCCCGTTTGGCCGCTGGATTGGCGATGGCGTGGCCTTCGCCGTGCGTCACCTGATGACCGGCAGCTTCGCGCCTGTGGGGGCGGCACTGTTCGGCTTCCTGTACGCCCCGCTGGTGATTACCGGTGTGCACCAGACCACGCTGGCAATTGATATGCAGATGATCCAAAGCATGGGCGGTACGCCAGTGTGGCCGCTGATTGCGCTGTCTAACATTGCTCAGGCGTCGGCGGTGGTTGGCATTATTATTTGCAGCCGCAAGAGCAAGGAGCGCGAAATCTCCGTTCCGGCAGCCATTTCCGCTTATCTTGGCGTGACGGAACCGGCGATGTACGGGATCAACTTGAAATACCGCTTCCCAATGCTGTGCGCGATGGTCGGCTCTGGCCTCGCGGGCCTGCTGTGTGGCCTGAACGGTGTGCTGGCAAACGGCATCGGCGTGGGCGGCCTGCCGGGCATTCTGTCGATTAAACCAACCTTCTGGGGCGTTTACAGCATCGCGATGATCATCGCCGTTATCGTGCCTATCTTCCTGACCGCAGTGGTGTACAAGCGCAAACTGCGCCAGGGCACGCTGCCGGTAATGTAAATCTTACTTTTGTTCGGGGCGCACTTGCGCCCCTTCGCCTTCTTAAAGGACAACTCAATGAATACACTTCCTCACTGGTGGCAAAACGGCGTTATCTACCAGATTTACCCTAAGAGTTTTCAGGACACGACCGGACGCGGAACGGGAGATCTGCGCGGTGTGACCTCACGCCTTGATTACCTGCAAAAGCTGGGCATTGATGCCATCTGGCTGACGCCGTTCTACGTGTCGCCGCAGGTTGATAACGGCTATGACGTGGCGAACTACACGGCAATCGATCCGACTTACGGCACGCTTGATGATTTCGACCAACTGGTTGCCGAAGCGCACCAGCGCGGCATCCGCATTGTCCTCGACATGGTGTTAAACCACACCTCTACTCAACATGCGTGGTTTAAAGAGTCGCTGAAAAAAGACAGCCCATACCGCCAGTTCTATATCTGGCGCGATGGCACGCCAGAAACACCGCCGAACAACTGGCGCTCAAAATTTGGCGGCAACGCCTGGCAGTGGGACGCCGAAAGTGGGCAATATTATCTGCACCTGTTCGCCACCGAGCAGGCGGATCTCAACTGGGAAAACCCAACGGTACGCGCTGAGCTGAAAAAAGTGTGTGAGTTCTGGGCCGATCGTGGCGTTGATGGCCTGCGTCTGGATGTGGTGAACCTGATCTCCAAAGATCAATCCTTCCCGGAGGATTCACAGGGCGATGGTCGCCGCTTCTATACCGACGGCCCGCGCGCTCACGAGTTTCTTCAGGAGTTCAGCCGTGATGTCTTTACCCCGCGCGGCCTGATGACCGTGGGCGAAATGTCTTCGACATCGCTGGAGCACTGCCAGCAGTACGCCTCACTCGACGGCAAAGAGCTGTCGATGACCTTTAACTTCCATCATCTGAAAGTGGACTACCCCGGCGGCGAAAAATGGACGCTGGCGCGCCCTGATTTCGTGGCGCTGAAATCCCTGTTCAGCCACTGGCAGCAGGGAATGCACCAGCAAGCGTGGAACGCGCTGTTCTGGTGTAACCACGATCAGCCGCGCATTGTCTCGCGCTTTGGTCACGAAGGTGAATACCGTGTTCCGGCGGCGAAAATGCTGGCGATGGTGCTGCACGGAATGCAAGGCACTCCGTACATTTATCAGGGTGAAGAGATCGGCATGACTAACCCCCATTTCGCGAAAATCGACGATTATCGCGACGTGGAGAGCCACAACATGTACAACGAGCGAGTGGCGCAGGGGCAGCACAGCGACGAGCTATTGGCGATTCTCGCCAGTAAATCCCGCGATAACAGCCGCACACCGATGCAGTGGGACGCCAGCGACAACGCCGGTTTCACCCAGGGCACGCCGTGGATTGGCGTTTGCGATAACTACACGGATATCAACGTTGAACGCGCGTTGTCCGACCCCGACTCCGTGTTCTATACCTATCAGCAGTTGATTGCGCTGCGCAAGTCACAACCGGTGCTTACCTGGGGCGATTATCAAGATTTACAGGCGGAGCATCCGTCATTGTGGTGCTATCGCCGCCAATGGCAGGGGCAAACGCTGTTGG
>JBOFJM010000709.1:0-2314 GCA_051656825.1 Kluyvera sp. | reverse complement strand
ATAAAGACTCCGTTATCATGCTCCCTACGTATTCATGAAGCTACATTTTACCCCCATCAAAAAATGCAGGATTTCATGAGATCCAATGAGAAAAAGTGCCACTTAACGAGAACAATAAAAACACTAACTCATTAAAATTTAAGAAAATGGATATCACAAACCTATGAGCACAATAGAAAATCTCGACGCACACACGCCGATGATGCAGCAGTACCTCAAGCTGAAGGCACAACATCCAGAAATTCTGCTGTTTTATCGCATGGGCGACTTCTACGAGCTGTTTTATGACGATGCCAAACGCGCATCGCAGCTTCTGGATATCTCTCTGACTAAGCGCGGGGCGTCTGCGGGTGAACCTATCCCGATGGCCGGTATTCCGCATCATGCGGTAGAAAACTACCTCGCCAAGCTGGTGAATCAGGGCGAATCGGTGGCCATTTGCGAACAGATTGGCGACCCTGCCACCAGCAAAGGCCCGGTGGAACGTAAAGTGGTACGCATCGTGACGCCAGGCACTATCAGCGATGAAGCGCTGCTGCAAGAGCGCCAGGATAACCTGCTGGCGGCAATTTGGCAGGACAGCAAAGGCTACGGTTATGCCACGCTGGATATTAGCTCCGGGCGTTTTCGCGTTAGCGAACCAGCAGACCGCGAAACGATGGCAGCCGAGCTACAGCGCACCAACCCTGCCGAGCTGCTGTATGCGGAAGATTTTGCCGAGATGGCGCTGATTGATGGCCGTCGCGGCCTGCGTCGCCGCCCGCTGTGGGAATTTGAAATCGACACCGCGCGCCAACAGCTCAATATGCAGTTTGGTACGCGCGATTTAATTGGCTTCGGCGTTGAAAATGCGCCGCGCGGGCTGTGTGCCGCAGGCTGCCTGCTGCAATACGTTAAAGATACCCAGCGCACTTCGCTGCCGCACATCCGCTCAATCACCATGGAGCGCCAGCAGGACAGCATCATTATGGATGCCGCCACGCGTCGCAATCTGGAGATAACCCAGAATCTGGCGGGCGGATTCGAAAATACGCTGGCCTCAGTGCTCGACTGCACCGTGACTCCGATGGGCAGCCGTATGCTTAAACGCTGGCTGCATATGCCAGTGCGCGATACCAAAGTGCTTCTCGAACGCCAGCAAACTATCGGCGCATTGCAGGATGCAACCAGTGAACTACAGCCGGTGCTGCGCCAGGTGGGCGATCTGGAGCGTATTCTCGCTCGTCTGGCGCTGCGCACTGCTCGCCCGCGCGATCTGGCGCGGATGCGTCATGCCTTCCAGCAACTGCCAGAACTGCGTGCGCAGTTAGAAAGCGTCAACAGCGCCCCGGTTCAAATGCTACGCGAGAAAATGGGCGAGTTCACCGAACTGCGTGAGTTACTGGAACGCGCTATTATCGATGCGCCGCCGGTGCTGGTGCGCGACGGTGGCGTCATCGCCCCGGGTTATCATGCAGAGCTGGACGAATGGCGCGCGCTGGCGGATGGCGCAACCGACTATCTCGACCGTCTGGAAATCCGCGAGCGCGAGCGGACTGGTCTTGATACGCTAAAAGTGGGCTACAACGCCGTTCACGGTTATTACATCCAGATTAGCCGTGGGCAAAGTCACATGGCGCCGATTAACTATGTGCGCCGCCAGACGTTAAAAAACGCCGAGCGCTACATTATTCCAGAGCTGAAAGAGTACGAAGACAAAGTTCTGACCTCGAAAGGCAAAGCGCTGGCGCTGGAAAAACAGCTCTATGATGAGCTGTTCGACCTGCTGCTGCCCCACCTGGCGGATCTCCAACAAAGCGCCAGTGCGCTGGCGGAGCTGGACGTGTTGGTGAACCTGGCGGAACGCGCCTATACGCTGAACTACACCTGCCCAACCTTTACCGACAAACCCGGTATTCGGATTACCGAAGGCCGCCATCCGGTCGTCGAGCAAGTGCTGAACGAGCCGTTTATCGCCAACCCGTTGAACCTGTCGCCACAGCGCCGGATGCTGATTATTACCGGCCCGAATATGGGCGGTAAAAGTACCTATATGCGCCAAACGGCGCTGATTGCGCTGCTGGCGTACATCGGCAGCTATGTTCCGGCGCAGAGCGTCGAGATTGGCCCTATCGACCGTATCTTTACCCGCGTGGGTGCGGCGGATGACCTGGCGTCTGGTCGCTCCACCTTTATGGTCGAGATGACCGAAACCGCGAATATTCTGCATAACGCCACCGAGCACAGCCTGGTGCTGATGGACGAAATTGGCCGGGGGACGTCAACCTACGATGGCCTGTCGCTGGCCTGGGCCTGCGCGGAAAATCTGGCCAAT
>JBOFJM010000708.1:0-2453 GCA_051656825.1 Kluyvera sp. | reverse complement strand
TGGTCAGCTGAGAACCCTGAGCCTGCATCACTCGCGGGCTGGTGTAGTTTTCGGAGGCGATCAGTTCAATGTGCTCTTCCTGACGTACTTTTTCTTGCTCCATAGCCTGCCACAATTCGGCATCATAATCGGCAATGTTCATTTCACGCTTTAACATCCGCATCTCCTGACTCAGCTAACAATAAAATTTTGACCTGAAAAAGGCAGTCCCGTTGGACAACGGCCAACAGTATAACTGATTAGTTCTGCGATAACAGGTCTTGACAAATGAAATTACGCAAACGTTTACCTTCAAGCGGCACAAGGGATTGAGTAACAAAGGGCTTGGGCAGGGAAACGGATTTCTTTTCAGGTTTGTGATGTGAATTATTCATGTTGTAACTGAGATGATGCAATATCACCGAGAACCATTTACAAAGCAGGGGTATTTTTATAAGATGCATTCAATATGCAATATTAGGTAATACTAAAAGGAAGCCCTGCTATGCTAGACGCTCAAACCATCGCCACTGTAAAAGCCACTATTCCTCTGCTGGTCGAAACCGGCCCAAAACTGACCGCCCACTTTTATGACCGGATGTTTACCCATAACCCGGAACTGAAAGAGATTTTCAATATGAGCAACCAGCGCAATGGCGATCAGCGCGAAGCGCTGTTCAACGCGATTGCAGCCTACGCCAGCAATATTGAAAACCTGCCCGCCCTGCTGCCTGCGGTAGAAAAAATTGCCCAGAAGCACACCAGCTTCCAGATAAAACCAGAGCAATACGATATTGTCGGCGGCCACCTGCTGGCGACGCTCGATGAAATGTTCAGCCCAGGCCAGGAAGTGTTAGACGCATGGGGCAAAGCGTACGGCGTGCTGGCAGGCGTGTTTATTAACCGTGAAGCGGAAATTTACCGCGATAACGCCAGCAAAACCGGCGGCTGGGAAGGGACTCGCGCCTTCCGTCTCGTCAAAAAAACGCCACGCAGCGCGCTTATCACCAGCTTTGAGTTCGAGCCTGTCGATGGTCAGCCGGTTGCTGACTACCTGCCAGGCCAGTATCTGGCGGTGTGGCTGAAGCCGGAAGATTTTGAATTCCAGGAGATTCGTCAGTACTCACTTACCCGCAAGCCGGACGGCAAAGGTTATCGCATTGCAGTTAAACGCGAAAACGGCGGTCAGGTGTCAAACTGGCTGCATAATGCGGCAAAAGAAGGCGATGTGGTCTATTTAGCCGCGCCTGCGGGTGATTTCTTCCTCGACGTTACGCCACAAACGCCGGTTACACTGATTTCCGGTGGCGTGGGTCAAACGCCAATGCTGGCGATGCTGGACACGCTGGCGAATAATCGCCATCCGTCGCAGGTTAACTGGTTCCATGCGGCAGAAAACGGCGACGTTCACGCTTTTGCTGATGAAGTGAAAACGCTCGGTGCAGCGCTGCCGCACTTCACGTCACACCTGTGGTATCGCGAGCCGACTGACGCCGATCGCCAGACTGGCGCGTTCGATAGCGAAGGCCTGATGACGCTGGCGCCGTTAGCGGAGAGTCTGCAAGATCCGCAGATGCAGTTCTATCTCTGCGGCCCGGTCGCATTTATGCAACATGCGGCAAAACAACTGGTTGAGCTTGGCGTAAACGCAGAACGTATTCATTACGAGTGCTTCGGCCCACATAAAGTTCTGTAATGATTTCTTTCCAGGCGGGTAATATCTACCCGCCTCTCTTCCCCCCCTGCATTCCGGCAACGCGCATTATGGTCAAAAAACGGCGCGGTGAGCTGTGTTATCATTGGTTCTAATTATTTATCTTTTCCTTTGGTAACTCATTTCTATGCAACAGCCGGTTGTACGCGTTGGGGAATGGTTGGTCACACCTTCGGTTAATCAAATCAGCCGCCCAGGACGCCAACTCACTCTGGAACCTCGTCTAATCGATTTACTTATGTATTTTGCCCAACATCCGGGCGAAGTGCTGAGTCGCGATGAACTTATCGATAACATCTGGATGCGAAATATCGTGACCAGCCATGTGGTCACGCAGAGTATTTCTGAACTGCGAAAATCATTGCGCGACGGTGCGGATAGCAACGCCGAGTACATCATTACCGTTCCCAAGCGTGGCTATCAGTTAACCGCCACCGTGACCTGGCTTGATGATACAGAAAGCCCACTGGATGCCACTCCTCAGGTTACGCCAACGTCTGCCCAACCGGCAGCCAGCGTTGTAGAAAGCGCCCCCGCCTCGGCTAAATCTGCCCAAAAACGCCATTGGTACTCTAGTTTCTGGACCCAGTGCGCATTTTTACTGTCGTTAGGCGTGCTGATTGCGATGGTGTTGTTGGCGATTGCGCGCCCGCATCCGCTAGTGACTCGCTCCCATCTGTTACTGAACCCGCGCGATATTGATGTGCGTTTCGAGCCGGGTAACTCGTGTAATAACTGGGTGTCGCAGCAGGCCTATGCG
>JBOFJM010000707.1:0-8675 GCA_051656825.1 Kluyvera sp. | reverse complement strand
TGGTAATGCCGGGCGACAACATCAAAATGGTTGTTACCCTGATCCACCCAATCGCGATGGATGACGGTCTGCGTTTCGCAATCCGTGAAGGCGGCCGTACCGTTGGCGCGGGCGTTGTTGCTAAAGTAATGAGCTAATTGCTGATAACATTTGACGCAATGCGCAATAAAAGGGCATCATTTGATGCCCTTTTTGTACGCTTTCGATCCAGAACCTGGCTCATCAGTGATTTTCTCTGTCATAATCATTGCTGAGACAGGCTCTGAAGAGGGCGTTTAGTCCGAAACTCATCAGAGCCTTTCGGTTTGGATCGCCTCGCACCCGCGGGGTGAAAATGTTTGTAGAATACTTCTGACAGGTTGGTTTATGAGTGCGAATACCGAAGCTCAAGGGAGCGGGCGCGGCCTGGAAGCGATGAAGTGGGTTGTTGTAGCGGTGCTGCTGATTGCGGCTATCGTCGGCAACTATCTCTATCGTGACATGATGCTGCCACTGCGCGCGCTGGCCGTGGTAATTATTATTGCTGCAGCGGGTGGTGTCGCGCTGTTGACGACGAAAGGCAAAGCAACCGTTGCTTTTGCTCGTGAAGCGAGAACTGAAGTACGTAAGGTGATTTCGCCGACTCGCCAGGAAACGCTGCACACCACGCTGATCGTTGCTGCGGTCACTGCGGTAATGTCACTGATCCTGTGGGGACTGGATGGTATTCTGGTTCGCCTAGTATCCTTTATCACTGGCCTGAGGTTCTAAGATGTCTGAAGCCCCTAAAAAGCGCTGGTACGTCGTTCAGGCGTTTTCCGGTTTTGAAGGCCGCGTAGCAACATCGCTGCGTGAGCATATCAAATTACACAATATGGAAGAGTTATTTGGCGACGTGATGGTGCCGACCGAAGAAGTGGTCGAAATCCGTGGTGGCCAGCGTCGCAAGAGCGAACGCAAATTCTTCCCAGGCTACGTATTGGTTCAGATGGTGATGAACGACGCCAGCTGGCACCTGGTACGTAGCGTTCCGCGCGTCATGGGCTTTATCGGCGGTACGTCTGACCGTCCGGCGCCGATCAGCGACAAAGAAGTTGATGCGATTATGAACCGCCTGCAGCAGGTGGGTGATAAGCCGCGTCCGAAAACGCTGTTTGAGCCGGGTGAAATGGTACGCGTTAGCGATGGTCCGTTCGCTGACTTCAACGGCGTAGTTGAAGAAGTCGATTACGAGAAGTCTCGCCTGAAAGTTTCCGTTTCTATCTTCGGTCGTGCGACCCCGGTAGAACTGGACTTCAGTCAGGTTGAGAAAGCGTAAGGCTGCGATCAAAAAAGCATCGATTTAATCGTTGCATAGGGCGCGAAATTGACATACAATTTCGCGCCTTTTGTTTTTATGGGCACTGCCCGTAAAACGATATTTATCACGGGGAGCCTCGTTGAGGCGCTATTACCCAATCAGAGGAAATTGCAATGGCTAAGAAAGTCCAAGCCTACGTTAAGCTGCAGGTTGCAGCTGGTATGGCGAACCCAAGTCCACCGGTTGGTCCAGCACTGGGTCAGCAGGGTGTGAACATCATGGAATTCTGCAAAGCGTTCAACGCAAAAACTGATTCCATCGAAAAAGGTCTGCCAATTCCGGTTGTTATCACCGTTTATGCTGACCGTTCTTTCACCTTCATCACCAAGACTCCTCCAGCAGCCGTTCTGCTGAAGAAAGCTGCTGGTATTAAGTCTGGTTCCGGTAAGCCGAACAAAGAGAAAGTTGGTAAAATTTCTCGCGCTCAGCTGCAGGAAATCGCGCAGACTAAAGCCGCGGACATGACTGGTGCTGACATTGAAGCGATGACTCGCTCAATCGAAGGTACTGCACGTTCCATGGGCCTGGTAGTGGAGGATTAAGAAATGGCTAAACTGACCAAGCGTATGCGCGTGATCCGTGAGAAAGTTGATGCAACTAAACAGTACGACATCAACGAAGCCATTGCTCTGCTGAAAGAGCTGGCCACTGCTAAATTCAACGAAAGCGTTGACGTTGCTGTTAACCTCGGCATCGACGCTCGTAAATCTGACCAGAACGTACGTGGTGCAACTGTACTGCCACACGGTACTGGCCGTTCCGTTCGCGTTGCCGTATTTGCCCAGGGCCCTAACGCTGAAGCAGCTAAAGCTGCTGGCGCTGAGCTGGTAGGTATGGAAGATCTGGCTGACCAGATCAAGAAAGGCGAAATGAACTTCGACGTTGTTATCGCATCCCCAGATGCAATGCGCGTTGTTGGCCAGCTGGGTCAGGTTCTGGGCCCACGCGGCCTGATGCCAAACCCGAAAGTTGGTACTGTAACTCCTAACGTTGCTGAAGCGGTTAAGAACGCTAAAGCAGGTCAGGTTCGTTATCGTAACGACAAAAACGGCATCATCCACACCACCATCGGTAAAGTGGACTTTGACGCTGACAAACTGAAAGAAAACCTGGAATCTCTGCTGGTTGCGCTGAAAAAAGCAAAACCAACTCAGGCGAAAGGCGTGTACATCAAGAAAGTTAGCATCTCCACCACCATGGGTGCAGGTGTTGCAGTTGATCAGGCTGGCCTGAGCGCTGTTGCAAACTAATGCCTTTACGTGGGCGGTGATTTTGTCTACAATCTTACCCCCACGTTTGCTAACAAAAGTTAGCGGCTAAAAGATTTGTTCGTTGGAGCCTGGCCTATCCAGGCCTCCGTCGAAGACCGCAGGTGTTTCGCAAGAAACTTAATCCCCTGCGTAGACGGTGACAGAACGCTAAGATTATTTTTTAAAGTACTCTTCGGCTTGTTTCTGCTCACCGTATTAAGACGCTCTTTCCGTTTGGAAGAGTGAAGTGAGTTCCAGAGCATAAGCTCTGGCAAACATCCAGGAGCAAAGCTAATGGCTTTAAATCTTCAAGACAAACAAGCGATTGTTGCTGAAGTCAGCGAAGTAGCCAAAGGTGCGCTGTCTGCAGTAGTTGCGGATTCCCGTGGCGTAACTGTAGATAAAATGACTGAACTGCGTAAAGCAGGTCGTGAAGCTGGCGTATACATGCGTGTTGTTCGTAACACCCTGCTGCGCCGCGTCGTTGAAGGTACTCAGTTCGAGTGCCTGAAAGACACGTTTGTTGGTCCGACCCTGATTGCATACTCTATGGAACACCCGGGCGCTGCTGCTCGTCTGTTCAAAGAGTTCGCGAAAGCGAATGCAAAATTTGAGGTCAAAGCCGCTGCCTTTGAAGGTGAGCTGATCCCGGCGTCGCAAATCGACCGCCTGGCAACTCTGCCGACCTACGAAGAAGCAATTGCACGCCTGATGGCAACCATGAAAGAAGCTTCGGCTGGCAAACTGGTTCGTACTCTGGCTGCTGTACGCGATGCGAAAGAAGCTGCTTAATCGCAGTTATCTTTGTAAAGCACTCGCTTACGTATAAACTTATTCTGATATTCAGGAACAATTTAAATGTCTATCACTAAAGATCAAATCATTGAAGCAGTATCCGCTATGTCCGTAATGGACGTTGTAGAACTGATCTCTGCAATGGAAGAAAAATTCGGTGTTTCCGCTGCTGCTGCTGTAGCTGTAGCTGCTGGCCCGGCTGAAGCTGCTGAAGAAAAAACTGAATTCGACGTAATTCTGAAAGCTGCTGGCGCTAACAAAGTTGCTGTAATCAAAGCAGTACGTGGCGCAACTGGCCTGGGTCTGAAAGAAGCTAAAGACCTGGTAGAATCTGCTCCAGCCGCTCTGAAAGAAGGCGTGAGCAAAGATGACGCTGAAGCACTGAAAAAATCTCTGGAAGAAGCTGGCGCTGAAGTTGAAGTTAAATAAGCCAACTTTTCTAGTTGAAGCCTGAGAAATCAGGCCGATGGCTGGTGACTTTTTAGTCACCAGCCATTTTGCGCTGTAAGGCGCCAGTAGCATTTCACACTGTTTGACTACTGGTTGTCCTAACAATGCTTGTTTCTATTGACGACTTA
Organism: Kluyvera sp.; assembly: GCA_051656825.1. GTDB lineage: Bacteria > Pseudomonadota > Gammaproteobacteria > Enterobacterales > Enterobacteriaceae > Kluyvera. Next base: position 4,713 of record JBOFJM010000707.1, on the reverse strand, counting down.
ATATATTGCGACAGGGTGCTCGCTCTGTGTAAATCGCAATGAAATGGTTTAAGCGTGATAGCAACAGGTATTGCGGAAAGTGTTCCATTTTCCGGTCAACAAAATGGTGTTGCACAAACTGTCTGCCAATGGACAGATGCGTCGACTTGTCAGCGAGCTGAGGAACCCTATGGTTTACTCCTATACCGAGAAAAAACGTATTCGTAAGGATTTTGGTAAACGTCCGCAAGTACTGGATGTACCTTATCTCCTTTCTATCCAGCTTGACTCGTTCCAGAAGTTTATCGAGCAAGATCCTGAAGGACAGTATGGTCTGGAAGCTGCTTTCCGTTCCGTATTCCCGATTAAAAGCTACAGCGGTAATTCCGAGCTGCAATACGTCAGCTACCGTCTGGGCGAACCGGTGTTTGACGTTCAGGAATGTCAGATCCGTGGCGTGACCTATTCTGCACCGCTGCGCGTAAAACTGCGTCTGGTGATCTACGAGCGCGAAGCGCCGGAAGGCACCGTTAAAGACATTAAAGAACAAGAAGTCTACATGGGCGAAATTCCGCTCATGACCGACAACGGTACCTTTGTTATCAACGGTACTGAGCGTGTTATCGTTTCTCAGCTGCACCGTAGCCCAGGCGTCTTCTTTGACTCCGATAAAGGCAAAACCCACTCTTCGGGTAAAGTGCTGTATAACGCGCGCATCATTCCTTACCGTGGTTCCTGGCTGGACTTCGAATTCGATCCGAAGGACAACCTGTTCGTACGTATTGACCGTCGCCGTAAACTGCCTGCGACCATCATTCTGCGTGCCCTGAACTACACCACTGAGCAGATCCTTGACCTGTTCTTTGAGAAAGTTGTTTTCGAAATTCGTGACAACAAGCTTCAGATGGAGCTGATCCCGGAACGTCTGCGTGGCGAAACGGCATCTTTCGACATCGAAGCTAACGGCAAAGTGTACGTTGAAAAAGGCCGCCGTATTACTGCGCGCCACATTCGCCAACTGGAAAAAGACGATATCAAACATATCGAAGTTCCGGTTGAGTACATCGCTGGCAAAGTCGCGTCTAAAGACTACGTTGACGAGTCCACTGGTGAGCTGATCTGCCCAGCTAACATGGAGCTGAGCCTGGATCTGCTGGCTAAGCTGAGCCAGTCTGGCCACAAGCGTATCGAAACGCTGTTCACCAACGATCTGGATCACGGCGCATATATTTCTGAAACTATACGCGTTGACCCAACGACCGATCGTCTGAGCGCACTGGTAGAAATTTACCGCATGATGCGCCCTGGTGAGCCACCGACTCGTGAAGCAGCTGAAAGCCTGTTCGAGAACCTGTTCTTCTCCGAAGACCGCTATGACTTGTCTGCGGTTGGTCGTATGAAGTTCAACCGTTCTCTGCTGCGCGACGAAATCGAAGGTTCCGGTATCCTGAGCAAAGACGACATCATCGAAGTGATGAAGAAGCTCATCGATATCCGTAACGGTAAAGGCGAAGTCGATGATATCGACCACCTCGGCAACCGTCGTATCCGTTCCGTAGGCGAAATGGCGGAAAACCAATTCCGCGTTGGCCTGGTACGTGTTGAGCGTGCGGTGAAAGAGCGTCTGTCTCTGGGCGATCTGGATACCCTGATGCCTCAGGATATGATCAACGCCAAACCGATTTCCGCAGCAGTGAAAGAGTTCTTCGGTTCCAGCCAGCTGTCTCAGTTTATGGACCAGAACAACCCGCTGTCTGAGATTACGCACAAACGTCGTATCTCTGCACTCGGCCCAGGCGGTCTGACTCGTGAACGCGCAGGCTTCGAAGTTCGAGACGTACACCCGACTCACTACGGTCGCGTATGTCCAATCGAAACGCCTGAAGGTCCGAACATCGGTCTGATCAACTCCCTGTCCGTGTACGCACAGACTAACGAATACGGCTTCCTTGAGACTCCGTATCGTAAAGTGACTGACGGTGTTGTAACCGACGAAATTCATTACCTGTCTGCTATCGAAGAAGGCAACTATGTTATCGCTCAGGCGAACTCCAACCTGGATGACGAAGGCCACTTTGTAGAAGACCTGGTAACTTGCCGTAGCAAAGGCGAATCCAGCTTGTTCAGCCGCGACCAGGTTGACTACATGGACGTATCCACCCAACAGGTGGTATCCGTCGGTGCGTCCCTGATCCCGTTCCTGGAACACGATGACGCCAACCGTGCATTGATGGGTGCGAACATGCAACGTCAGGCCGTTCCAACTCTGCGCGCTGATAAGCCGCTGGTTGGTACCGGTATGGAACGTGCTGTTGCCGTTGACTCCGGTGTAACTGCGGTGGCTAAACGTGGCGGTACTGTTCAGTACGTGGATGCTTCCCGTATCGTTATCAAAGTTAACGAAGACGAGATGTACCCGGGCGAAGCAGGTATCGACATTTATAACCTGACCAAATACACCCGTTCTAACCAGAACACCTGTATCAACCAGATGCCATGCGTATCTCTGGGTGAGCCGGTCGATCGTGGTGATGTGCTGGCAGACGGTCCGTCTACCGACCTCGGTGAGCTGGCGCTCGGTCAGAACATGCGCGTGGCATTCATGCCATGGAATGGTTACAACTTCGAAGACTCCATCCTCGTATCTGAGCGTGTTGTCCAGGAAGACCGTTTCACTACCATCCACATTCAGGAACTGGCATGTGTGTCCCGTGACACCAAGCTGGGGCCGGAAGAGATCACCGCTGACATCCCGAACGTGGGTGAAGCTGCGCTCTCCAAACTGGATGAATCCGGTATCGTTTATATCGGCGCAGAAGTGACCGGTGGCGACATTCTGGTTGGTAAGGTAACGCCGAAAGGTGAAACCCAGCTGACGCCAGAAGAGAAACTGCTGCGTGCTATCTTCGGTGAGAAAGCGTCTGACGTTAAAGACTCTTCTCTGCGTGTGCCGAACAGCGTGTCTGGTACGGTTATCGACGTTCAGGTCTTTACTCGCGATGGCGTAGAAAAAGACAAACGTGCGCTGGAAATCGAAGAAATGCAGCTGAAGCAGGCCAAAAAAGACCTGTCTGAAGAACTGCAAATCCTCGAAGCTGGTCTGTTCAGCCGTATCTACGCTGTGCTGGTTGCCGGTGGCGTTGAAGCTGAGAAGCTCGACAAACTGCCTCGCGATCGCTGGCTGGAACTCGGTCTGACCGACGAAGAGAAACAAAATCAGCTGGAACAACTGGCTGAGCAGTACGACGAACTGAAACACGAGTTCGAGAAAAAACTCGAAGCGAAACGCCGCAAAATCACTCAAGGCGACGATCTGGCACCGGGTGTGCTGAAGATTGTTAAGGTATACCTGGCCGTTAAACGCCGTATCCAGCCTGGTGACAAAATGGCAGGTCGTCACGGTAACAAGGGTGTAATTTCTAAGATCAACCCGATCGAAGATATGCCGCACGATGCTAACGGTACGCCGGTAGATATCGTACTGAACCCGCTGGGCGTACCGTCTCGTATGAACATCGGTCAGATTCTGGAAACCCACCTGGGTATGGCTGCGAAAGGTATCGGCGATAAGATCAACGCCATGCTGAAACAGCAGCAAGAAGTCGCGAAACTGCGCGAATTCATCCAGCGTGCCTACGATCTGGGCGCAGACGTTCGTCAGAAAGTTGACCTGAATACCTTCAGTGATGAAGAAGTTCTGCGTCTGGCTGAGAACCTGCGTAAAGGTATGCCGATCGCAACGCCGGTATTCGACGGTGCGAAAGAGTCCGAGATTAAAGAACTGCTGCAACTGGGTGGTCTGCCGTCTTCCGGTCAGATTACGCTGTTCGATGGTCGTACCGGTGAACAGTTTGAGCGTCAGGTAACCGTAGGTTACATGTACATGCTGAAACTGAACCACCTGGTCGATGACAAGATGCACGCGCGTTCTACCGGTTCTTACAGCCTGGTTACTCAGCAGCCGCTGGGTGGTAAGGCGCAGTTCGGTGGCCAGCGCTTCGGGGAGATGGAAGTGTGGGCGCTGGAAGCTTATGGCGCGGCATACACCCTGCAAGAAATGCTCACCGTTAAGTCTGATGACGTGAATGGCCGTACTAAGATGTATAAAAACATCGTAGACGGTAACCATCAGATGGAACCGGGCATGCCGGAATCCTTCAACGTACTGTTGAAAGAAATCCGCTCGCTGGGCATCAACATCGAACTGGAAGACGAGTAATTCTCGCTCAAACAGGTCACTGCTGCCGGGGTAATACCCGGCAGTGGAATGTGCTAACTCCGACGGGAGCAAATCCGTGAAAGACTTATTAAAGTTTCTGAAAGCGCAAACTAAAACCGAAGAGTTTGATGCGATCAAAATTGCTCTGGCCTCGCCAGACATGATCCGTTCATGGTCTTTCGGTGAAGTTAAAAAGCCGGAAACCATTAACTACCGTACGTTCAAACCAGAGCGTGACGGCCTTTTCTGCGCCCGTATCTTTGGGCCGGTAAAAGACTACGAGTGCCTGTGCGGTAAGTACAAGCGCCTGAAACACCGCGGTGTTATCTGTGAGAAGTGCGGCGTTGAAGTGACCCAGACTAAAGTACGCCGTGAGCGTATGGGCCACATCGAACTGGCTTGTCCGACTGCGCACATCTGGTTCCTGAAATCGCTGCCGTCCCGTATCGGTCTGCTGCTCGATATGCCACTGCGTGATATCGAACGCGTACTGTACTTCGAATCTTATGTGGTTA
>JBOFJM010000706.1:0-2803 GCA_051656825.1 Kluyvera sp. | reverse complement strand
TGCTGGGGCTGGCGTTTAAACTTTCTGACCCAGACAAACTGCTGGGCGGCGCTGAAGAATTAGGTATTACCTGTGCGCTGATCCCAACCAACACCCCAGGTGTAGAAATTGGTCGTCGTCACTTCCCACTGAACGTGCCATTCCAGAATGGCCCAACCCGTGGCCAGGATATTTTCGTGCCGATCGATTACATCATCGGCGGGCCAAAAATGGCCGGACAAGGCTGGCGTATGCTGGTTGAATGTCTGTCCGTAGGCCGTGGCATTACCCTGCCGTCCAACTCGACCGGCGGCGTGAAATCTGTAGCGCTGGCGACCGGTGCTTATGCGCACATTCGCCGCCAGTTCAAAGTGTCTATCGGTAAAATGGAAGGCATCGAAGAGCCGTTGGCACGTATCGCGGGCAACGCCTATGTGATGGATGCGGCGGCAACACTGATTACCTACGGGATTATGCTGGGCGAAAAACCTGCCGTGCTGTCGGCTATCGTGAAATACCACTGTACCCACCGTGGGCAGCAGTCAATCATCGATGCTATGGATATTACCGGCGGTAAAGGCATTATGCTGGGTGAAGGCAACTTCCTGGCGCGTGCTTATCAAGGTGCACCGATTGCCATTACCGTGGAAGGTGCCAACATTCTGACCCGTAGCATGATGATCTTCGGCCAGGGGGCAATTCGTTGCCATCCATACGTGCTGGAAGAAATGGCGGCGGCACAGAATAAAGATGTGAATGCGTTCGATAAGCTGCTGTTTAAACATATTGGCCACGTGGGTAGCAACAAAGTACGTAGCTTCTGGTTAGGTATCACACACGGTTTAACCAGCCCGACGCCAACTCGCGATGCGACCAAACGTTATTATCAGCATCTGAACCGTCTGAGCGCCAACCTGGCTCTGTTGTCTGATGTTTCCATGGCGGTGCTGGGTGGCAGCCTGAAACGCCGCGAACGTATCTCTGCCCGTTTAGGGGATGTGTTAAGCCAGCTGTATCTTGCCTCTGCGGTGCTAAAACGCTATGACGATGAAGGCCGTAACGAAGCGGATTTACCGCTGGTGCATTGGGGCGTACAGGATGCGCTGTATCAGGCAGAGCAGGCAATGGACGATTTACTGAAGAACTTCCCGAATCGGTTTGTGGCAGGTGCAATGCGCGTGGTTATCTTCCCAACTGGCCGCCATTACGATGCGCCGTCGGATAAGCTGGATCACAGCGTAGCGAAGATTCTGCAAACACCAAGCGCCACTCGCTCGCGTATTGGGCGTGGTCAGTATCTGACGGCAAGCGCACACAATCCGGTGGGTCTGTTGGAAGAAGCGTTGGTTGACGTGATGGCCGCCGACCCTATCCACCAGCGTATCTGTAAAGAGATTGGTAAAAATCTGCCGTTTACCCGACTGGATGAACTGGCCCGTAACGCGTTAGCGAAAGGCTTGATTGACCAGGCCGAGGCAGCGATTTTGACAAAAGCGGAAGAGAGCCGTCTGCGTAGCATTAACGTTGATGACTTCGCGCCTGATGCGCTGGCGACCAAACCGGTAAAGTTGCCGGAGAAAGTCCGCAAGACTGAAGCCGCGTAAGACAAAAAAACGGAGCCGATTGGCTCCGTTTTTACTATCAAACCAGCCGCGCATTACTTGTAGTTAAACGCGTCCGGGTGGTTTTCCAGGCTGCCGCTTAATGCTGCAAACAGTACCGTTTTACCGTCGATAGAAAGCTCATCGCTGACGTTAAGCCAGGTCAGTTTCTCCTGAAAGGTTTTTTCATCCACCGTTGAGAAAACGCCAGACATTTGATGTGACTTTTCTGACCACAGCACCGCAACTCGCTCCGCGCCACAATCATGTGGTTTACAAGCACTCAGCACCTGCCAGGACTCATCGCCCAGCGTAACGGTTTTCGCCGGTGAGAACGTGCCACCGTTGCTGACCCACGCTGGCAGTTTATGCCCTTTCACCATCTGGTTAAAAGCGGCTTTGGTGGTATCACCTTTCGCCAGGCTGCTGATAGTCACGTCACTCTGCGCCAGAGCGCTAGATGCCATCACCAGCGCGGCGATAGCGGTAATTGCTTTTAACATCATTCCTCCTGAGCTGATCCTGCTCTTGTTATTCATCTCGTTAAGAGTGGGCGGCAATGCCAAAAATGCAAATCGGTGATTTCTGATAAACGCTTTTTTTATCAAAATACTCCGTATGGATGCAACGGCCTGATAAGGTGTTAGAGTTAAAAATAGTCCCGTAAAACAGGAGTCGAGCGCCGTGGCTGGTTTAAAGATTACCCTTTTACAACAACCGCTGGTGTGGATGGACGGCCCAGCTAACCTGCGCCATTTTGCCAGACTGATGGAAGATATCGCCGGGCGAGATGTCATTGTGCTACCAGAGATGTTCACGACCGGTTTTGCGATGGAAGCCGCTGCACAGTCGATGGCAGAAGAGGATGTTATCGCCTGGATGCGCGAGCAAGCACAACGGACACAGGCGCTGATTGCGGGTAGCGCCGCGTTGCAAACGCCGCGCGGGGCGGTCAATCGCTTCTTGTTGGTTGAGCCGGAAGGCCGAGTGCACGCTTACGACAAGCGCCACCTGTTCCGCATGGCGGATGAACATCATCATTATATTGCCGGTGATAGCCGCGTGGTGCTGGCGTGGCGTGGCTGGCGTATTCTGCCGCTGGTGTGCTACGACCTGCGCTTCCCGGTGTGGTCGCGCAACCGCAATGATTACGACCTGGCGCTATACGTCGCCAACTGGCCAGCGCCACGCTCGCTGCACTGGCAAGCGTTGCTGACCGCACG
>JBOFJM010000705.1:0-11564 GCA_051656825.1 Kluyvera sp. | reverse complement strand
TTTAATGAACCGAGTTGGCTGTCTAGCCCTAACAGACGTGCGGGATGCAGCGAAGCCATATGAATCGCCGTATCCGGTGAGATACCGGTTAACTCGACCATATTGCGCACGGCGGTATCCAACGCAAGCGTACTGCCCGCCAGGCTACCGGAAGCGGTGCGCACAATACCGTTGTGCATCTCGACGTCTTCACCACATAGCGTATAACGCCCATCAGGCATACCGGCGGCCTGCATCGCATCGGTGATGAGCACCACTCTTTCCTCGGCGCAGGTGCAGCACAGTTTCATCGCCGCAGGATGTACATGGTGCCCGTCAGCGATAAGCTCCAGCCTGGCGCGCGGGTCGGTTAAACCTGCGCCGACCATACCCGGCTCGCGGTGATGCAAACCGCTCATGCCGTTGTAGCAGTGCACCAGGCCGTCAGCCCCTGCGTCAAATGCCGCGCAGGTTTGCTGCCAGGTGGCGGCACTGTGCCCTAACATGACCCGAATGCCTTGCTGCTTCAAATGGTGAATCGCCGACAACGCACTTGGTTTTTCTGGTGCTAACGCCACCACGCGTAAAGTATGGCGCGAGGCGGTGATCAGTGAATCCAGCTCCGCGATATCCAGCTCCCGGAACAGTTCTGGCGGGTGTGCGCCTTTATTCTGCGGAGTGAAGTATGGCCCTTCGAGATAGCTTCCCAGCACCTGCGCGCCAGGGCCACCGGCATGGCAGCGTTTTGCAATACGCTCCAGCGCAGCATAAACCTCTGTCAACGGCGCGGTGACGGTGGTGGGTAGCCAACTGGCTACCCCTTCACGCGCTTTATGCATCGCCAGTTTATCGAGCGTATCCGGCGCGTCGTCCATCACATCGACACCCGCGCCGCCGTGGACGTGAATATCGATATACGCAGGGCATAGCAGTTCGGCGTCTCGCTGCATCACACCGGCGGGGATAGGCTCTATTGCTGCGATAACCCCTTCTTCAATGCGCAACTGATGCTCATCGAGCCAGCCTTGCTCAGTGAGTAAACGCCTGGCGCGCAGAATGTGTGTCATATACCTTCCTCAACGGTGCTTTCTTCGCGGCAGCGTCCTAGCTCATCCACCAGGCTTGTCAGGCCACGGTGCCCGCACTCAAGCGCCTGAATGCGGAATGTTTCTCCGCTAAGCCCATCGCGATCCAGCACCATTTCCAGCAGCAACTGAAGATTGGTTCCGGTAATCACTTCATGCCCTGGCCGTTGCATGGCAAGCGTCGATGCCACGCGAAACGGTGTGCCGCCGAGCAGGTCAGTCAGGAAAATAATGCCTTCTTCACTGTCCAATTCCGCCACCGCCTGTTCTAGCTGCGAGGTGAGCAGAGCAGTGGTTGAGGTTTCTGGAAAATCGATGGCGACAAACTGTGACTGCTCGCCAAGAATCTGTTTCATCGCCTTTTCCATGCCACTGGCAAAGCCGCCGTGTCCCGTCAAAATAATACCTAACATTTCGAACCTCTTTGATTTACAGGAAGTGACAGAACTTACCGACCACGCCCAGTACGACGGTGATGCCGATAAGACGCAGTGGGCTCCAGCCACGGCGAACCAGCCAGAACATGACCAGGGTATAGACCAGCGGTAAAAAGGCTGGCATCAGTTTGTCGATAACGTCGGTCTGTAGTTTGACAACTGCGTCACCCGCCTTGATTTCGAGCGTGGTGTTGAGGCGAACATAGGTGGCCACCAGGGCGCCAATGACCGTCATCCCGACGATAGACGCCGCGTGGCCCACCTTTTTGGTGTTGGCTTTAATGAGCGGAATCGCTGCCACACCCATGCGATAAGCATAGTGCGCGAGGCCAAAACGCAGGCCGAGATGCACCACGTTAAACAGCACAATAAAGATAACCGCGCCCAGAATAGAGCCTTGTAAAGCAAGGCTTGCGCCGATACCGCCGCAAATTGGCAGCAGCGTCAGCCAGAACATCGCATCACCAATGCCGCCAAGCGGCGCGCCCACGGCGATTTTGGTGCTTTGAATGCTGTTGACATCCTGCTTAGAGCGCTCCATCGCCAGAATAATGCCGATAACAAAAGTCACTAAAAAAGGGTGCGTGTTAAAGAAACCCATATGGCCTTTCATGGCGCGAGCCAAATCGCGTGGGTTGGTGTGAATCTTTTTCAGCGCGGGCAGCAGTCCGTACAACCAGCCGGAAGCCTGCATACGTTCATAGTTAAAGGAAGCCTGTAACAGCATGGAACGCCAGGCGACACGGTTGATGTCTTTCCGGGTAAGATCTGCGCCAATCTTTTGATCTTCATAAATGTTTTCATTGACGCCGGACAGCAGTGTGTCTTCACTTTCGGACTCTTTCGGCAGAGTCTGTTGATTAGATACCATCTTCGAATTCCTCTTTCTGTGCCGCAGGGGCAGCCGGTTCTGGGGATTTACGTAGCAGGTCAATCAGCGCCATCGCCAGCGCGGCGGCAGCGATCGCTAACACCGGGAGCTTGAGCCAGGCTGCCGCCACGAAGCCGAGAATGAAGTAGGGGATGTAGACGTTTTTCATCATGATTTTCAGCAGCACGGCAAAGCCGATTGCTGGCATGATGCCGCCTGCTACGCCAAGCCCGTCAATCAGGCGCTCAGGCAGCATATCAATGGCGGTTTTGGCGTGTTCTGCACCGAAATAAATCGGCAGGAATGCACAAAGGAAATAGAAAGTGCCTAACGCCAGTAAGGCCAGATAGTTAATGCGCTCGATACCGCGAGTATCTGCGTTAGCTGCCATGCGGTCACAGCGCGACATTACGCCGGACATCACTGAGAACAAGAACGTTATCCCCATTTGTACCGCCACGGCGAACGGAACGGCGACGCCTACCGCGACGTCAGGTTTCACGCCGGTGGAGATCGCAAAGGTGGTCCCCACGATCGTGCCGATGATGACGTTCGGCGGCTGTGCGCCCGCCAGCGGTGCAAGGCCCATCCATACCAGCTCCAGCGTACCGCCGGTTAAAATACCGGTATGCAGGTCGCCCAGAACCAGGCCGACCAGCGGCCCAAGCACCACCGGGCGGTGCATGTGCGTTAACCCGTTAAACATATCCAGGCCCGCAATAAAGGCGAGAATGCCTAATGCGACTGCCTGCAACAGACTAATTTCCATTGTGAATCCCTCAGAGTAGTTTAAAGAGATCCAAAGCGGGTTCTGTTGGGACGCCTTGAACGAAGCATTCCACTCCGGCGTCTTTCAGGCCGTTGAACGCCGTAATATCGCTGGCGTCTACAGAAACCGTTTTGGCAATTTGTTGTTTGCCATTGGCATAGTGCATGTTGCCCACGTTAATCCGCGTCACCGGCACACCACCGGCTACCAGCGTGAGGAAATCCGCCGGTGATTTGCAGACCAGCAAAATTTTCTGCCGGTCGGCGGCGCGATGAATATTGTCGATAACCTTTTGCAGTGACCAAAAGCGCACCGCAATGCCTTCTGCCAGTACCATTTCCATCAGGTTTTGCTGCACGGAATCTTCAGCCACTTCGTCATTGGCGACCAGCACCAGGTTGGCTCCCGCAAAGCCGACCCACTGCACGCCAACCTGGCCGTGAATCAAACGTTCATCAATGCGGCTGAGAACAATATTTGGCATAACGTTTTCCTCTTTGTTGTTATCCGTTATGGGATGTCGCGCCCTGGCAGGCGGCATGGTACTGCTGCAAGACATCCTGAATGTGGCTGATGATGAGCTGTCGTGGCGTCGCGCTGATAGCGCCTTCGCGTACTTTTACGTACTGCAATGGCAGATATTGGCTAATGAGCGGCAGTGGGATGGGCTCGTCTGCCAGGTTGCGCACCAGCCGCTCGAAAGCGTCGTCAATCTGGCTGTCCGGCCAGTAATAGCGCACGCGATCGGAGTAGCTATAGCCGCGCGCCAGACGGCGGGCGTTGCCGTCGCCGTGGTAATGGCTTTGCCAGTATTCCGGGCGGTCGAGCATGACGTTTTCCAGCACATGGCGCAGGCCGGAGCAGGCTTTGGCTGGCAGCAACTCTTCTTCAATCGCCGCCAGAGAGAACAGCGCTTCGCGCAGGGCGAAGGTCAGCGCTGGGCCGACTTTGAGGATCGCAAAGTGGTCTTTCACTAACTGGCGCAGCGACTGCGGCGTTTGGTAATCCGTGGAGTGGGCTTCAAATACCAGCGTGTCGTAGGCTTCAACTATCTTGCTCAGAGCCACGGCTTTTTGCGGCTGATAATCGATGATGTGCGTATGGTCGAATTCCACGCCGGGCTGTACTACCAGTGCAATAATCCGTGGACAGATATCACTTAAACCTTGTTTTTCAAATGCATGGCGATGCGCTTCTAACGTGGCGCGGGCGGCATCCGGCGTGGTGACTGCCAGTTCGGTTAATGTTTCGTGAGCACCGCCCGGCACTGGCACTTCAGTACCAATCACATAAACAAGGTCAGCCTGCGCAAAATGTTCAATGCAGGTGGCTTCGGCTATTTTCGCCAGACGAGCGGCGCGTTCGGCAACAATCTCATCGGTTAATGGGATGGGATCGTCGCTACAGGACATGCTGCAATCGAGGTGGATCTTTTTAAAGCCCGCAGCGACGTAGCTTTTGATCAACGCATCGGCATTCGCCATCGCCTGTGCTGACGGCAGGTTCTGCCAGCGGTTGGGGCCAAGATGATCGCCACCTAAAATCAGATTCTCCTGAGGGAAACCGAGTGAGTCTGCGAGTTGGCAGACAAAGTGGCGAAAATCGGTTGGCGTCATGCCGGTGTAACCGCCGAATTGATCAACCTGATTGGAGGTTGCCTCAATCAGCAGTGGCGTATGGTGCGCGTGGGCGTAACGTAGTGCGGCTTCCAGTACCAGTGGATGTGCGGAACAAACGGCGTAAATCCCGTTTGCCTAGCCTTGTTTATGCTGCTCCACCCTATCAGTCAGATGTTTCACTTTCCTCTCCAGATCAGGTAACTGTGACAATTATCTTTCGTTTCGTTTCATTCGATACTGCATTATGGTGTTGGAAAAATAAAACGAAAGATAATTGTTTTCCGATCTGTTTCACAAAAGAAACATAATGAAAGCTTTGATCACCCTGTCAGTTCACGCTCCGGCGGCCTGTGGTGCTTGCATTCTGTTAAAAGAAAGGCGTTAATAGATGAATCGAAATGAATCGAAATGAAACGAAAGATTAAGTTAAAGGATTCACTATGAGTAGCACGGATTCGTCGGCAGAGAAGCGCATCACGGGAACCAGTGAAAGGCGTGAACTGATCATTCAACGCTTACGACAGCAAGGAAGCGTCCAGGTTAACGATCTTTCCAGCTATTTTGGCGTATCGACGGTGACGATCCGCAACGATCTGGCCTTTCTGGAGAAGCAGGGGATCGCCGTTCGCGCCTACGGCGGGGCGCTAATTTGCGATGGCCATGTGACGGGGAGTGAGCCTTCGGTTGAAGATAAAAGCTCACTGAATACCGCGATTAAACGGCATATTGCCCAGCAGGCGGCACAACTGATTAAGCCTGGGCATCGCATTATTCTCGATTCCGGTACTACCACTTATGAAATCGCCCGTATGCTGCGCCAGCACACCGATGTGATTGCGATGACCAACGGCATGAACGTAGCGAATGCACTGCTGGAAGCCGAAGGGGTAGAGTTGCTGATGACCGGCGGCCATCTGCGCCGTCAGTCGCAGTCGTTTTATGGCGACCAGGCCGAGCAATCACTGCAAAACTATCACTTCGATATGCTGTTCTTAGGCGTGGATGCGATTGATCTGGATCGCGGCATCAGTACACATAATGAAGATGAAGCTCGCCTCAATCGCCGGATGTGCGAAGTGGCGGAAAAAATCATTGTGGTTACTGACTCCAGTAAGTTTGACCGCTCCAGCCTGCATAAGATTATCGATATGCAGCGTGTAGACATGATAATCGTCGATGAAGGCATTCCGGCAGAAAGCCTGGAAGGCCTACGGAAAAGCGGAATTGAGGTGATTTTGGTTGGTACGTCACCGCGTGAATAGCCGGAGGGGTCATCCGGCTATTCCGCTTACCTGGCAATGGTTTCAATGTACCTCAACGGTAATGGTGGCGGAGCCATGAAATTGACCCGGTTCTAACGCACCGCCGACCAGATTAATCGGGTAAGCCTCTATAAGGGTGCTCCCTCTGCCTGAGGGGTCAATATTGATTTGCCCGTTATAGACTGGAATGCTGATGTTGTTACCGCCTGTTAGGTTAACCATCGTGATGCCGATGTCGGGTACATTGTCGGGGCGTCGGCGGGCTACCAGCACATACTGGCTGAAACGGTCTGGAGTATCTATACGCATTGACAAATCGTTTTTGCTCGCCGAAGTATCTCCGCAATCATAAACAATCTCGAACTGGACTGGATTGTAGCCTTCCGGTGGGTGGTCTTTGGTAGTAAACCGGCTGGCATTAATCGAACCAAGGTCAACCTGGATGGTATCGCCCTGACTAATCTTACAGTTACTCGGTATGATAATTCGTCCCTGAATATGCAGTTCGGCAATATCTTTGAGAACACTGAACGGTGGTGCTCCTACCGTGGTGTTCCATGCCGCCTGGATAGAAGCAACATGGGTATCGGGAATAATCAATTCCCCCAGAAACGGTTTTGTCACGTACAGCGTTAGGGTGGTATGCGAGCCAACTGTACTTGGTGCGGCGCGTAATTCTGGTGGATCGTCACGGCACACGCTGCCATGTTCATTGCCCGCTTTGTAGGCAAGGAGTTCTCTCGTTGGCCTGACGTTTAACGGTGTGACGGGGCCTGTTGTATCGGGGATATCGTTAACTTCGGTTTTAATGTCCAGGTTGTCATTGAGATGATAATACCCACTCAATTGACCTTCCTGCGTTAGCGCGCTGGTTACGAAATAGGACAGTGCGACTTGTGTTCCTGGGTTACAGCTACACTCTATTTGGTAGGCATTTCCGGCGAGAGGAGAGGGCAATTGTTGGGTTGACCCTATGAAGTTTTGCTCTTCCGTCCATTCGTTGTCGACGTTGGCGCTAAACTGGCCTGTAGCATGACATTCGCCATTTACCGCATGGGCTGGCGCGGCGGCAAATAAAGCTAGGGCTAGCACGATACCTGCACTAGGCCGGATGTTTTTCATCTTCGTTTTCCTTAACGACATTGTGCCGATCCGCTGAGTACCGAAGCCTGGCGTTCGTTGCTTTCCGGCAGGCTGAAGGCAAACTGGCATTGTTGATCTAATTGACTACCCCAGCTTACGGTCCAGGTTTGCGGCTGGCTGTTCACGCCGGTGATGTAAAGCAGGCCGCCTTCATCGACAATACCTGGCTGTTGTTGGTTTACATTGTTGGTCATCGCGCCAAATTGCAACGCTCTACCCTGGCCGTCCGTCAGTTTGACTAATACCCGATAGCCAGTTTGCGCGTTAAAACGTGCTGTCACCGCCGCGCCCTTGTCGGGAACGACAATCTGGACAGTTTCGGTCACATCTACGTTGTCGGGCATCATGGTGGTATCCAGCATGATGCGGTTCTCCTGATAAGGCGTCAGATAAGGGATAACTGCGTAACCAAAGGGGTCTGTGGCGATGCCGGGGTAATTTTTCACCCGCACGCCTGATGCGCCATTGGCATCAACCAGCGCGAAAGCACTACCCAGCGGCTGCGATAAGGTCACGCCATGACGATGGGCGACGATGCCGCCGGAGAGCCCATAGCTGAGCTGGCGACTATTGGCGCTGTAATCGTAACCAGCATTCAGCGTGCCATAAGCCGAACGATAGCTACCGTAAAGGCTGCTGCCCGTCCTGTCGTTATCAGCGCTCTGTCGTTGTCTCAAGCTGTAGCTTAGACGACGGTCTTCCAGCGCTGAGCCGTTGAGACCAATTTCCTGCTGGGTAGATTCATTTTTCTGGCTGGTCACCCGATAGCTTGCTTGTGTATGAGATAGCCAACGATCTAGTGGGATACTGATACTCAGCGACAGCGAACGATCGCTTTCACGATCGTTATAGTCGGTGAACTGGCCGCTTAGGTTATAGCCAATGCCCCACAAACTGCCATTCAGGCCCACTGACAGGTTGTTGTCTTTTTGCGTGCTGTTCCAATATTCTTGTTGTGAACCGGAAGTATAGAAGCTGATGCCGTCATAAATATTCTGGCTTATGCTTAACTGAATTTCGTTACGCAGGCGGTCGTTGCTGGTGATATTTTTTTGGTTCGCGTCAGCGAAACTAAAATAGCCTGTGCTGCTGTAGCGGTAATAGCCAAGCGACAGACTGGTGCCCGTTTCCACGAGGTCTTTGATGTACTGGGTGCGCCAGGCGTAGCCGCTATCACTATCGCCATTATCAAATTGGGTATCGGCCTTGCCGATATCCATTGAAATCGCCCCCAGCGCTCCGAGCGTGCTGCCGATGCCCAGCGCCAGCGCTCTGTAGTCTTCTGAGACCGTCAGGCCACTGTACAGTGTGAGCATATTACTCAGGCCATAGCTTATCGTGCTTTCTACAAATTCTGGTTGCTTACTGTCCCGAGTGTTGTCTGCCCGGAACCGCCCTGCGGTAGCACTGTATTTGATATGGCCTGGTCGCTGCATCATCGGTAGTGCTGAGAAGGGTTGAGTAAAATGGCGTGTTGTGCCGTCGGATTCTTCTATTGTTACGTCTAAGTCACCGCTAAATGCAGAGGGATAGAGATCGTTAATTTCAAATTCCCCTGCCGGGACATTGCTCTGATAAATGGTATAGCCGTTCTGTCGCACCGTGATGATGGCGCTGGAGTTGGCGATACCGCGAATGGTCGGGGCAAAGCCACGTAGGCTATTGGGCTGCATGGATTCATCAGAATAGAGACGCGCGCCGGTAAACTGGTAGCTGGGGAATACGGAACCATCAGTCGCGTTTTCCCCGATAACAAGTTGAGATTTCAGCGGCTTAATATCTCGCTGCAACCAGCTATTAATGCTATCCCAGTGTGAACTGTTTCGATCGCGCGACCAGGTAGAATAGTTACGTAATCGCCAGGGGCCAATATTGGCGCCATTCTGCATATTCAAATATTGGCGTTCGTTGCTGTCGCCGCTGTCGTAACGGCTTTGCGAGCCGGTGAAACTATAACTAGTGAATAGTACAGGAGTGCCGCTATCCCAACGTGAGGGGTCAATATAATCCCTTGCATCGCGATACAGCGCTGTCTGTGGCACGCTCAAATTTAAGCGTCCGTGGTTGATATCCAGGGCGCTACTGTAGCCCGGAATAACCTTTTCCAGATCGGTAGCGAGTGCTTGTGAATCCAGCCCCACGAGCGGTGGATACTTATCGACTTTAACGCCAAATTCTCGCAATTGCCCGATGGTAAACTGCGGGACTAACTGATTGTTATCATTGGCAACGAAAGAGATTCTCCGCTGATCTAATTTCTTTTCATTAACATAAATATCAACGATATACTCGCCAGGAAGCTGTGCGTTTTTACGGGAAAAGGTAGAAAGATCCACCGCATGCTGGCCGCTTTTGCTGGTTTCCAGTAGAGAAGGATCAAAGTAATAATCATCCGCCCACGCGCAGCCCGTGACCAGGCAGCCGCTGGAAAATGCGATTTTTATCCAACAAGCCAGAGTTTTTATTGCCCACGGCGGAGGATTCTTTTTCGCTGCGTTTATTTTCATTCCATGAAAGCTCATTTTTCCTTAATGGGGTTAACAATAATGTCTTTGGTATTACGGCAACGTACGGGTTTCTATATTGCTTTGCCCACCATAATCATTAATTGCTGCCCATTTCACGGTGTTGCCTGTCCCTGCGGGGAGAGCCAGTTGTTTATGTTGGCCGGGGGCGATATATTTTATTTCCTCCGCCAGTTCAGTTTTACCCAGTGATAACCCTGAGAATACGACGTAATATTCGGAAGGATTATATACATCCAATGTATTATTTATTCGTTTATATTCGATGGTTTTATAAGCATCGTACGCTTTTCCTTTTAGGCCTTTAGGGCGATAAAAAAGTTTAATTCGCGTTTTAAAAACCAATGTCAGTGTATTGGCTTTATCTACCTCTGATTTTTTTTGCGCCGGTATGGCCCTGACATTGACGAAGAACAGCGACTCTTTATCTTCAGGCAATGCCCCTTCGGATTTGATTATTCGCAACGATGAATCATCACCTGCTTCAAGACGGAATAAGGGGGGAGTAATAATAAATGGGCCTCGTGATGACCCCTCTGCGGTATCTACCCATGATTGTAACAAATAGGGCATTTTCTCACTGCGGTTAGCAACGGGTAATGCAGCCTCTTTCTTGTCTGCATCGTAGATAACGCGGTTTTTTTCAAGAACGATGCCCCCAGCTATGCTCTGGCTACCCCAGAAGCTCAGCAGTAGCATCAGGGCGCAGGCTATTTTATTTTTCACTGTAGTTATCCTTAACCGTGAGAAAAATGTCTCTTTTGCCGCCAACAGCCAGCAAAAGAGACGGGGGATGACTAACGGTAATCGATAGTCACGTCCACGGTGGCATTGGCCTGCCCTGGAGTGACCTGTGCATTGGTGGCAACGTAATAAGCCTGTAGGCCCACTGTCGCAGTGCCATCGACCTCTGGCGTGAATGTGATGCCAGGGGTGTTCAGTTTATTCAATGCCATCTGGGTGTTGTTATGCTGGACGGAGTCAATACGGATGCCTACTCCTGTTGCAGTTGTCTCCGTGGTTGCACCGCTCACTTTAACCAGTTCATTGTTGGCCCCGGTGGTACCGTTGGTGCGGGTTTCCAGCCAAACCTGGAAGGAGTTATCGGTACTACCATTTACGTGCTGCCATTCTGCCGTTGGACAACCCGTTAATGGGATATCAAATGGAATCGCTGGGCTGCGATCGCCAACCCCTTTGAATTGGTCAACACTGTAATGTCCGAGTTCCACATTGACTACATCGCCGTTGGCAAATTGGCAGGTGTTGAGCAGGATCTCGCCGGTAAATTCAATCGTACCGTCGGTAGCCATCGCATTACCCGCCAACATAGCCAAACAAGAGGCTATTAGCGTTTTTTTAATAACATTCATGTCGTTTATTATATCCTTGCGTTCATTGATAAATATGAATCTTTAATATTAGATTAATAACTAATTTAATATTAAATCTTACAAATGATATTGTGGCAAGGGTATGGTAGTTAAACAATCACTAGTAGAGCTATTCGAATAGCTTTCAGAGTTTATTTATATTCGCACCGGTTATGCTTGTTATTTAAACGAGTTAGTGGCGTTTTTTATCTTCTCTGGGTACATTAAATGATGAGGTAAATTAATATTTTCATTCTTGATGCTATGCTTGGAATAATCTACCTCGCGGTTATTTGATTACTTTTGTAGTTGTTTTTTACTCCTGGAGTAACGAAAACAGGGCTGCCTTTTTGCTGTCCCGATAATATTTTGTCGAGGATTCGATTGTATCAAACCGCCAGTGTAGGGTTAAACATTGCTAGTTGGTTGTGCCGGCCTATTGATCCGAGAAGGTTCGCTTGCGCCCGCTTGCCACATCCACAATAAAGTGGAGCAGATTCA
>JBOFJM010000704.1:0-2669 GCA_051656825.1 Kluyvera sp. | reverse complement strand
CGATAGGTTTACTGGGATGGGCAAAACCGGGGTCGTTTTTATCCACTTCCACCTGCGTCACCACGGTGACTGCTTTTTTCTGGCCATACTTCGCCAGCCGGTTATTTAACGCCTGTTGGATCAGATAACCGATACCGCCCTGAGTGTCAGCCACGCAGTTTGCCAGCGGCGTTAGCGGCAGCCCTTCGCGTTCATGGGCAATTTCCGCCCGCCGTAAATCCAGCCCGACCTGCGGCCCATTGCCGTGAGTCAGCACAATATCGTAGTCCGATGCCAGCATTTCCAGCACCGTTTCCGCCACGGCTTTTACCGCCTCCGTCTGATGTTCAATCGACTGGCTGGCGTTGTCTTTAATAATGCTATTGCCACCAATGGCAACGACCACAAGTTCTTTCATCGCGTTGGTATCCGGTACAGGAGGTGATGAGGTTATTGTTGTTTTTTACCGTGATTACCTGCTGGCGGCGAACGCCTTATCCGGCCAGATAAGGCGTTGCCAGCTTGCGGCATTAGGGGATTGAAATTACACCCCGTAGCGCTCGCACCAGCTCAAAATGGCTTTTTCAAAACAGATGAACGGCGGATGAACAATCCCCGCGCCAATCATGCCGACGCCCGCATCTTTATGCGCAATAGCGGTGTTGATAACCGGCACAATGCCGCTGCTGCCTACGCGCGTGATGTCGATAGCCGTTGGGATCCCCATAAAACCAAGCAGTGGGATGGTAACGTTCGGGTTTTCCCCCAGCGTGATTTCACGCATCTGGCGGGAGAAATCGATAGCTTCTTCGACCGTGCCGCCCACCAGCGCCACAATGGCTGGCGCTGTCGCCATCGCAAAACCGCCAATACCGTAGGTTTCGGTGATCGCGCTATCGCCGATATCCAGCCCAGAGTCCTCCGGCTTGTAACCGGCAAACATCGGGCCAATCACCTGCTGAGCGGGGCCGGTAAACCATTGCCCCGGCAGGCCGCTCACCCGCAGGCCAAACTCGACGCCGTTACGCGCCATCGTGGTCACCACAGTGCTGTATTCAATACCGTGCGCGGCGTCCATCGCGGCTTTACACATTGCCATCCACGTTGGGCCGGAGAAGTAATCACTGCTGGCGACAAACTCAAACACTTCACGCTGTTGTTCTACGGAGTAACCGGCCTGAATAATGCCCGGCGTCAGCGCCTGAATCAGCAGCGTCGTCCCGGCGTTATTACGGTTATGGCACTCATCGCCCATGTGCAGCGCCTGTGCCAGCATTAAACGCAGGTCGATTTCGCCAATAATCTTCATGGCGTCACGCAGCATCGGCCCCTGCACATCGCGCATCCATATCAGGCGGTCGATAACACTCTGATCGTTAGCCCCCATGCGCAGAATTTTCGCCATCTGCTCGCTCATGTTGGTGTATGCGATATTGCCGTAGGTTTTGTTCTCAACAATGTGCATAAACATCGATGCGGAAGTCACCCCCGCCATCGAACCAACGCAGTCATGTTCGTGGCATGGCGAGAAGGTGATTTCACCTGAGGCCGCCAGTTCGGCGGCTTCGTCGATATCTTTCGCCAGCCCTTCAAACACCAGCGCACCGGTCACAGCACCTTTCATCGCGCCGCACATGTTTTTCCATTCCACCGGTGGCCCAGCATGAAGGATGGTTTTGGCGGTCATGCCCGGCACGACGTTAATTGCCTGGTCAAAGCCCACCAGCACCGGATGCGACTGAATAATACGCTCCAGCGCCTGCTGGTTAGCGGCGGCGATTTTCTCCGCCAGAGGGGAATCAGCAATGCTGTCCAGCGCATTCACCACCTGCATATTGCCTTGTCCTGGCGGCGTCCAGTCCAGTTGCGTCACCTCGACGTGCTGCTTTTTCAGGTCATCGCTGAACATGGCAATCCCCACGTTCACAACATTTAACGGTTGGGTAAATAGTGACTGGCTCATCAGGCTTCCTCCCCTTTGCAAATAAATTCACGCGCCAGCAAACCGGTATTGGTGCTGCTGCTTGCCAGAATGACTCCAGCATCGCTCAGCATCTGGCGCTGTTTTTCCAGCGACGGCGCATCCAGGTCTGTGCCCAGCACATAGCCAAGGATCACCAGTTCGCGCCCTTCGGCGGCGGCAATGGCCTTCGCTTCTTTGATGGCATCAAGGGTGGAACCCACCGGATCTTCGTGTGATCCAAAGCCGAGCACGAAATCCATCACGATCACGCCCACTTCAGGATCGCGCGCTTCCTGCAACAGGCGGCTGATCCGGTTAGTGGGATCGATCATCGGGTGCGGCTTGCCGTTGGTGAAATCGTCATCGCCGAAATCCAGGAAAGTGTGTTTCATACTGCGGTTGATATCCGCCAGGCGGAAAGCGGGATCAGGCTGAATATTACTGTACACGTCGCCGTGTTTTTCCATCACCGCGAACATCGTTTCATCGCACAGCGTACCGCCGCAGAACAGGCCGCGAATGTACTTCTGCTGTGGCGTCAGGCGGGCGCGCACTTCGTTAATCAGTGCCTGATTCAGCGGGTGAAGGTCAAGATTTTCTCTCTTCGCACCGGTTAACAGCACCGCTTTCAGCGCCGCTTCTTTTGTACCGCGCGCAAATTGCAGGCCGTTTTCATCGCCAGGAGTCGCGCCACGGCCGAGGAAGTAAACCACCACCGGCTTACGAC
>JBOFJM010000703.1:0-1787 GCA_051656825.1 Kluyvera sp. | reverse complement strand
TCGGCCCCGCAGGGAAATCGGTGCTTCGCACTACGCTCGCCTGCGAACTCCAGCCTGCGGCACGGCGAAACTCGACTTCCTGTCTCGGTTCGCCTCAGCCCGCCATCCCTGGCGGTCTGACCTTGTCTTCCTTTCTCCGACTCGCCGATTTCCATCGGGGACTCATCGGTTTCAGCCACTCTGGTTCTGGCTGTTCATTCAAAGGCCGCACTGACGGCGATACTAAAAGTAGAAAACCCTTAACCAACAAGTATTAGGCCCTGAGGGCTTATTTTATTTATCTGACGATGCCTGCCACAGATTCAACTGCCCATCTGCCACATGCTTATCAATCTGCGCTAACTCTTCGGCGGAGAAGTGCAGGTTATTCAACGCTTTCACGTTTTCGTCGATTTGCTCCGGGCGGCTTGCGCCAATCAGCACGGAAGTGACGCGGCTATCTTTCAACAACCAACTTAGCGCCATTTGCGCCATCGATTGACCGCGCTGCTGCGCCATGTCATTGAGTAACCGCAGGCTACGGAGATTACTTTCACTGAGCATGTTTTCCGTCAGGCCGCGCGCGCGTTTGCCTTCCACCTGCATCCGCGAACCTTCAGGAATGCCGTGCAGATATTTTCCGGTCAGCAACCCCTGCGCCAGAGGAGTAAAAGCAATACAGCCCACGCCGTTTTGCTCAAGGGTATTCAGCAGGCCACTCTTATCCACCCAGCGGTTCAGCAGGTTGTAAGAAGGCTGGTGAATCAACAGTGGGATTTTCCACTCGCGCAGCAGTTCAACCATGGCCTGAGTACGCTCGGTAGAATAGGACGAAATGCCAATGTATAGCGCTTTGCCGCTCTGCACCGCCTGAGCCAGCGCGGCGGCGGTTTCTTCCATCGGTAGTCTTTTCATCAACCCGATGGGAATAGAAAATATCGACGTACTCCAACCCCATGCGCTTCAGGCTTTGGTCAAGGCTTGCCAGCATATATTTGCGCGACCCGCCGGAACCGTAAGGCCCTGGCCACATGTCATAGCCCGCTTTTGTGGAGATAATCAGCTCATCGCGGTATTGCGCAAAATCTTCTCGCAGCAGGCGGCCAAAATTTTCCTCGGCGCTGCCCGGCGGTGGGCCGTAGTTATTGGCAAGATCAAAATGTGTAATGCCGCAGTCAAAGGCTTTACGCAGTAGCGCACGTTGGCTATCGAGCGCCTGAATGTGACCAAAACTGTGCCAAAGCCCAAGTGATAGCGCCGGGAGCTGTAAACCACTGCGGCCACAGTAGCGATACTGCATCTGTTCATAACGAGCTGGGTTTGCTTGCCAGGCCATATTCTCTCCTTTTCATTTTTTTGAAACGCTGTTCCCAGAATACGATTTTTTACTTCAGATGCCCGTTGGTTCGATCACACTGTCGCGGATTGGCGGTGAAAAATAGACCGGCGTTTTCTCCGCGCATTCCCCTTTATAGGTAGCGTGGAAATAGCGCTAGCCACCGCTCAAAAAATCGCTATATAATTTTATATGTAACGATTGAGGGCGAACGATGAACAACCATTTTGGAAAAGGGTTAATTGCGGGGCTGAAAGCGCCTTACGCCGACAGCGCGCAAAAAGTAATGGATTTTTGTGCCGACTATAAACGCGGCTTTGTGCTGGGCTTTTCTCATCGCATGTTCGAGAAAACGGGCGATCGCCAGCTCAGCGCCTGGGAAGCGGGGATTCTGACGCGCCGCTATGGCCTTGATAAAGAGATGGTGATGGACTTCTTCAAAGAGCACGACTCCAGCACCACCGTCCGCTTT
>JBOFJM010000702.1:0-2072 GCA_051656825.1 Kluyvera sp. | reverse complement strand
TCTTTCACAAACTTACTGATGTCTTTCATGGTGACGCTTTCTACCTTCGCCTGACTGCCGGAGGTATCAATAACCGCCACCTGCTGCGTCGCTTTCACTTCCGGCTTCGCCACGGCATTTACTTTTTCGCTATTCTCATTTTCAATATTATCCGCCACCGGCGACTGCGCCGTTATATTTCCGGCAGTCACATTACGCTGTGTATTTTCTTTAATACTTTCTTGTAGCGTGGCAACTTTATCTTTATAGCTTGATAATTCCGACTGGGTTTGTTTTAACGCGGCTTTATTTGCCGATAATTCGGCTTCCAGCATTTCCAGCCGCTGTTCAACAGTTAATTTCGCGGCTATAACATCAATCGGCGATAATGCAGCCAGGATAGATAAAGACAATAAGCTGACCTTCAATGTTCTTGAATTCATAGAATACCCTTGAGATATAATTATAATATTCCCTCAGTCATTTCTGACTGAAGGAGAATTACCGTTATTGAAAATAATATTCTGAATGAGCCGTTAATTCCTGACGGCAACTAAGCAAAGCCCCAGGCGCTGACTCAAGGCAGCCAACACCCAGGCAACTTAAAATATGACGGGCATAAAATAAGTTACGTATTATGCTCTGCTGCAGCCGACATATTCACCTTGTTAGCCGCGATCACGAATGGCAGGTAGATGAGCGTGGCAACCACCAGGCACAGCACGCCGACAAACAGCGCCATCCAGTTACCGCCCGTGCCAAAGAAGGCAATCAGCGGCCCGGGGGTTGTCCACGGCACGGCGTAGGCAATTGGCGGAATAATTTCCAGAGTGATAAAGAAGTAGCCAATCAACGAGTTAATAAACGGTACCAGAATAAATGGAATGACCAGGATTGGGTTGAGAACAATCGGCAGGCCAAACATCACCGGTTCGTTAATGTTGAACAGCCCCGGGACAAACGCCATTTTGGCGAGATCACGGTAATCTTTACGCCGCGAGGCAATAAAAATCGCCAGCAGCAGGCCTAAAGTCATGCCCGAACCGCCACAGTTAGCGAAGGCATCGTTAATCCCGGTCCAGGTAATGGGATACGGCGCGCCCCAGGTTGAGCCATGAGATGCAGCATAAGAGAGGTTTTCGAGATTCGCTTCAGAGAAAATGGTTTCACGAATCGCCGCTACGGTATTCGGCCCATGAATACCCAGAACCCACAGGAAGTTGGCAACCAGCCCCAGGATCAGCACGGCGAAAATGTTAGTGCCCATATCTTTCAGCGGCGCCTGAATCAGGTTGTAAATCAGATCATTCAGGCCATTTGGTGAGATTTTCGACAGCAGAT
Source organism: Kluyvera sp. (assembly GCA_051656825.1). Lineage (GTDB taxonomy): Bacteria > Pseudomonadota > Gammaproteobacteria > Enterobacterales > Enterobacteriaceae > Kluyvera. The sequence goes on along the minus strand of JBOFJM010000702.1, from coordinate 752 downwards.
AGTTCACCACGGAGAAGAAAATCATCACGAAGAAAATCGGTAACAGCACTTTAAACGAACGTGCCACCGCCGGTGGAACAGCCGCTGGCATGTTAATGGTTACTTTAGGGTTACGTGCCAGACGGCAGAAAATTTCGCTCGCCAGCAGTGCCACAATCACCGCGACAAACAGCCCCTGTGGCCCAAGATATTTGGTGGTCAGATACGCCTGGCCATCAATAATAGTGTACGGGGTGTAGACGATGAAAAATGCACCAATGGCGGTCAGGCCACACAGCAAATCATCCTGCTGGTAGCTAATCGCGATATTGCGTGCAACAAGGAAAGTAATCAGCACAGCCATAATATTGACAGAGCCATTCATTACTGGAGTAAATATTTGCTGCGCATCCGCCAGGTTCGGGAACAATGTGCCTAAATGCAGCAAACTGGCAATAAAGCCATCCGGTGACAAAATAGCAAAGTTAATCAGGATAATGAGTGAGCTGGCCATGACGATTGGGAATGAAAGAATAAATGCGTCACGAATGGCTGAAACGTGTATCTGAGAGTTTAATTTAATCGCTACAGGAACGAGGATTTTCTCCATTCCTCGTTCAAATGAGTTCATTAACCCCATGATGGTCCCTTAATTTTAAATGAAACAGCAATGATTATTGGTTTAATAACTGGAACGCTTGTTCAATGACGGCTTTACCGTCCATCTGTCCATAACTTTTCATATCAATAACCGCGACAGGTATTTTCCCCTG
>JBOFJM010000701.1:0-1841 GCA_051656825.1 Kluyvera sp. | reverse complement strand
ACATCGTGATGGCAATTTCTCTGCTGGTGCTGTTTATGCTGCTGGGTATTCAGCTCGGCTTCTGGTCGCTGTTGTTCTCGCACATCACCTTCTGTCTGCCGTTTGTGGTGGTGACCGTATTCTCACGCCTGAAAGGTTTTGATGTGAGAATGCTGGAGGCCGCCAAAGACCTGGGCGCGAGTGAGTTAACTATCTTACGCAAAATTATTCTGCCGCTGGCGATGCCCGCCGTGGCGGCGGGCTGGCTGTTGAGCTTTACCTTGTCGATGGATGATGTGGTGGTATCGTCATTCGTCACCGGCCCAAGCTATGAAATTTTGCCGCTGAAGATTTACTCGATGGTGAAAGTGGGCGTGTCGCCAGAAGTGAACGCACTGGCGACGATTCTACTGGTGCTGTCGTTGGTGATGGTGATCGCCAGCCAGCTTATTGCACGTGATAAAACCAAGAGCCTGAAGGTCAGGCACTAACTCAGGGGACGTAAAATGATGAAATGGTCACGCCACCTGCTCGCGGCAGGTGCTCTGGCACTCGGTATGGGTGCGGCCCACGCGGACGACAGCAAAACGCTGTACTTCTATAACTGGACAGAATACGTGCCACCAGGGCTGCTGGAACAGTTCACCAAAGAGACGGGGATCAAGGTTATCTATTCGACCTACGAGTCGAACGAAACCATGTACGCCAAGCTCAAAACCTATAAAGACGGGGCATACGATCTGGTTGTGCCGTCCACCTACTTTGTCGATAAAATGCGCAAAGAAGGCATGATCCAGAAGATCGACAAAACGCAGTTGAGCAACTTTAGTAATCTCGATCCAGAAATGCTCAACAAGCCATTCGATCCGAACAATGATTACTCGATTCCCTATATCTGGGGCGCGACGGCGATTGGGGTGAACAGCGATGCGATCGACCCGAAAACCGTTACCAGCTGGGCCGACCTGTGGAAGCCGGAATACAAAAGCAGCCTGCAGCTGACTGATGATGCGCGCGAAGTGTTCCAGGTGGCGCTGCGTAAACTGGGCTATTCCGGTAACACCACGGACCCGAAAGAGATTGAAGCCGCCTATAACGAGCTGAAAAAGCTGATGCCTAACGTGGCCGCGTTTAACTCAGACAACCCGGCTAACCCTTATATGGAAGGCGAAGTGAACCTGGGGATGGTGTGGAACGGCTCCGCATTTGTTGCCCGTCAGGCCGGTACACCGCTGGAAGTCGTCTGGCCGAAAGAAGGCGGAATTTTCTGGATGGACAGCCTCGCAATCCCGGCCAATGTCAAAAACAAAGAAGGCGCGCTGAAATTTATTAACTTCCTGCTGCGCCCTGAAGTGGCAAAACAGGTGGCTGAAACTATTGGTTACCCAACGCCGAACCTGGCAGCACGTAAACTGTTAAGCCCGGAAGTCGCCAACGATAAGTCACTGTACCCCGACGCCGAAACCATTCAAAAAGGCGAATGGCAGAACGATGTCGGCAGCGCCAGTACGCTGTATGAAGAGTATTATCAGAAGTTAAAAGCAGGACGTTAAGAGATAAAAATACAGGCCCGATGAGCATCACGCCATCGGGCCTGACTTTTGCAATCACAGCGTTTTCAGTAAGTTCTCGACATACGCTGGCACCACTTCGCTTGCTAAACCGTAATGCTTTTCTTCAAACTCGCTGCCAACCTGGCTCGGTTCAAGGTTCAGCTCAACGGTCTGCGCACCGTGTAGTTTCGCTTCATGGACAAATCCGGCGGCGGGATAAACATGCCCGGAAGTGCCGATGGCGATGAAAATATCCGCCATCGATAACGCCTGATAAATATGGTCCATATCAAACGGCATTTCACCAAA
>JBOFJM010000700.1:0-1852 GCA_051656825.1 Kluyvera sp. | reverse complement strand
GGGCGGTAGCTATGTTTTCGTTCAGCGTTGGGAGCACAACCTCAACCAACTGAACCGCATGAGTGTGCCGGATCAGGAAATGATGATTGGCCGTACCAAAGAAGCCAACGAAGAGATCGACGGCGACGAGCGCCCGGAGACGTCTCACTTGACGCGTGTCGATCTTAAAGAAGACGGCAAAGGGTTGAAAATTGTTCGCCAGAGCCTGCCGTACGGCACGGCAAGCGGCACTCATGGCCTGTACTTTTGCGCCTACTGCGCACGTTTGCACAATATTGAACAGCAACTACTGAGCATGTTTGGCGACACCGACGGTAAGCGTGATGCGATGCTGCGTTTCACTAAACCGGTGACCGGTGGCTACTACTTCGCGCCATCGCTGGATAAGCTGGTCGCGCTGTAAGTTGGTGCATTCCCCCTCACTCTATCCCTCTCCCTTTCTGGGAGAGCGTCGGGTGAGGGTACAAACGACTTCCCCAGAACCGCATTCCCCGCCATCCTTGTCGCTGTAGCCACGCTGCTCGGCGTGCGTCTTATTCCCTTTTCAACTTCCAAATCACCAAACGGTATATAAAACCGTTACTCCTTTCGTACCCGTTATAAATACACTGGTGTTCAGAGAATCCTCACACTATAGGGTGCGCAATGGCTGTTAACTTACTGAAAAAAGGATACCTGACGCTGGCGGCTTCCCTGCTGTTGGTTGCTCAGGCGCAGGCGACGGAGCTGCTGAACAGCTCTTACGACGTTTCCCGCGAGCTGTTTGCCGCCCTGAATCCGCCGTTTGAACAGCAATGGGCGAACGATAACGGTGGCGATAAACTGACGATTAAACAATCTCATGCCGGGTCATCAAAACAGGCGCTGGCGATTTTGCAGGGCTTAAAAGCAGACGTTGTAACTTATAACCAGGTTACCGATGTGCAAATTTTGCACGATAAAGGCAAGCTAATTCCGGCGGATTGGCAGAGCCGTCTGCCGAACAATAGCTCGCCGTTTTACTCCACGATGGGCTTCCTGGTGCGTAAAGGTAACCCTAAAAATATCCACGACTGGAGCGACCTGGTGCGTTCTGACGTCAAACTGATTTTCCCAAACCCGAAAACGTCGGGTAATGCACGCTATACCTATTTAGCCGCGTGGGGCGCAGCGGATAAAGCCGACGGCGGGGATAACGCGAAAACCCAGCAGTTTATGACGCAGTTCCTGAAAAACGTTGAAGTATTTGATACCGGCGGTCGCGGTGCGACCACGACATTTGCCGAGCGTGGCCTGGGCGATGTGCTGATTAGTTTTGAGTCGGAAGTGAACAACATCCGCAAGCAGTACGAAGCGCAGGGTTTTGAAGTGGTTATCCCGAAAAACAACATTCTGGCGGAGTTCCCGGTGGCGTGGGTGGATAAAAATGTTCAGTCCAACGGCACGGAAAAGGCGGCGAAAGCCTACCTCAACTACCTCTACAGCCCACAGGCGCAGACGATCATCACCGATTACTACTATCGCGTGAATAATCCGCAGGTGATGGACAAGCTGAAAGATAAATTCCCGCAGACCGAGCTGTTCCGCGTGGAAGATAAATTTGGCTCCTGGCCTGAGGCGATGAAAACCCATTTCGCCAGCGGTGGCGAGTTAGACAAGCTGTTAGCGGCGGGGCGTAAGTAATGTTTGCTGTTTCCTCCAGACGCGTGTTGCCGGGCTTTACCCTGAGCCTCGGCACCAGTCTGCTGTTTGTTTGTTTAATTCTACTGCTGCCGCTCAGTGCGCTGGTGATGCAGCTCGCACAGATGAGCTGGGCGCAGTATTGGGAAGTGATTACCAACCCGCAGGTGGTTGCCGCCTATAAAGTGACGCT
>JBOFJM010000699.1:0-2628 GCA_051656825.1 Kluyvera sp. | reverse complement strand
AAAAGGCCACCAGGAGGCGGCCAATAAATAATGTTTTAGGTTCAGCTACCAGCAGCTGTACCCCAGGTAATATTGTTCTGTTTACCCTGAACGGTAATCTGAATAACCTCGCTCGCCGGGGCGGTGATTTCATTCATCTGCCAGCCGGACAGCGCCAGGATCATGTTTGCCGTTCGCCCGTTCGGCAGCTCAACGTAAAACTGTACGGTTTCTCGGTTCTCTGCTGCGTTGAGGAAATCGGCAAAGTCCTGGTTGGCTGGGTCGTCGATAAAGCCCAGCGATTTTTCCGGGCCTTCAGGCAGGTCAGAGATAAACTGTTTGCTGGTATCAATCAGCGTAGTGCAGTCTACAAAGCTGCCCGTCTGTCCTGTAGCACCCAGTGCTTTACAGTTGATGAGTGGTTTCATTGTTGCTACGGCGCTACCCGCAGCACCCCACATAACGACGGTGCCAGCAGGGAGCATCGCGTACTCTGGCGAAGTTTTATCAGCCATAATTTCTCTCTCTTTGAAGGAGGCAGCGAGCGCTACCGGTGGTTTTCAATGCGGTCGCGTATTTCTATCGCAAGGATGCGGAGAACTTTCGCTTTCTGATAATCAAGCGCCGGACGAATAAAGGGACTGGCGACCTGCTTCACGGTCCCCATTTCCTGCGCCAGCGCTTTGATGAAGTGTTTTTTGCTCGGACCAACACGAAGATAAACAACCGCATTGCCTTTAGCTTTCGATGACGATGAGCGGATTTTGATGGAATCGCGCATGTGCTCACCTTTTGCCGTTTCGTCATAACCGGCGTGCGCTTTCATGTCTTCCAGAACAGGTTCCAGTGCGGCTTTACCGGCATCCCGTAACACCTGCGTACCGACTTTTTCACCAAGCGTTAGGAGCTGACGTTCAAGTTCCTGAAGCCCTTTTACTTCCATGCGGATCATGATGAGTCCTCATAAAAATAAAGAGTGAAATCACGAATCAGGCGGTACTGAATCTGATTACTGGTCAGCGTAATGTTGTCCTGCATAATGTTTCCGCGTTGAACGTACTGAACTGGGTAGCCTTCAAGCGAACCGTGAATGATTTTTTTCCATTCCGCCCAGATTGCTTTGTCCAACATAACCAGCCCTGTGTAATCGTCCACCTTGTACATGGATATTTGGAAGCGGCCGGCAATAATCCCGGTACGGACCATTCCGTTTTCAACTTCGGGATCAGAGATACGCTGGAAAGTTATGCCGTTTTGCTGAGGGTCGGGAAGTAAAAGTGGGTAGACAGGCATACCGGAAAGGTGCTCAAGAGACGTTTTAATTGCCTGCTCTATCATGGCGTCCATCCCGTTCTGCTTTTATTTCAACTCTATCAGAGTGACTACGGTCAACTGCAACCACCGTAAACGAACCATTCTGCCATTGTATCTTCCAGTCAATGTCTATATCACTGCGTGGGCTAACGGTGAAAAGCCATGTCTCAACTACTTGTTTCTGTTCAAGTGTTCTTATCTTCCTGTTAGATTTCAGTTCAGCTCGCGCCCAGACTGTAGCGACGTCAACAAGTTCGCCGGGAATAACCTCACCGAGCGGCCCACGCACTATTTCCCGGCACTGAAGAAGAATTCTTTTATTGAGTTCACCAGAATAAAGAAAAGACATATTCGCACTCTCTTCACAAAATAGTTGGTAAGCGTAGATCCCAGATAAGCATCGTTACATCAAAAGGTAATTCCCCCTGCCTTAAGTCACGCAAGGTTGAACCATCAGGATCGCGATATAGTTTGGTTATAAGGCGTAATGTGGCTTCTTTTGCCAGAGAGCATTCTTCAGATTCAATTGGCTCGTTACTGCCATCAATAATTTTGTCCCTACTCCCCTGACAAAATCGAATAATTGCAGCACTTGCAGCCCTAATCTTTCCGGTCAAATCATTGTCGCTATAATCACCATCAATACGGCAATGATCTTTCACCTCATCAAGAGTAACGAGTTCAATCACGTTTTATCCCTCCCGTCACGGCCACGCTTGGCGGCCAGCGTCCAGCCTTTCGAGCCATTCTCACCGGGCTTATCCTGCGTCGTCTCATCGCAGTGCCAGAGCGAGCCGCCCCACGTCACCGTGTCGCCTGGAATATATTCCTGCCCGGATTTGAATACGCCCTGATAAATCATCACAGGCACGTCAAACGTTTTGGTTTCTCTGGCGCCGCTGCTACGGTTAACCATCAGAGTGAAGCTACGCTGCTCAGAACGCTGAATATCAACCCCCGCGACGCCATCAACAAGACACTCCCAGCCTCGCATACCGTGCGTTTTCTCGTAAGCACGCCAAAGACCGCCGTTATGCGTTGCATAGCTGCCACGAGGGTAGTCTTTCCCCTCATCAATAAATGGTAGAATTTCCAGCGACAGGGCATCCCGGCCATCTTCTCCATCCTTACCCGGCTCTGCGGCGGGTATCGCAGCAACAGCTTCACGAACCAGAGATTTCACATCTGGTAACTCCGGCATAGATGCGGAAATTAGCTCCTGAATCATCGGCCGGATGTCCTCAGGAGTGACGCTTTTACCGTCCTGCGGAACCGGGATGGCGGCCACCGCCTCGCTGACAGCCTCATCAACGGCCTTTTTGAGCGTAGCGGTAT